>CACXEB010000373.1 GCA_902766515.1 uncultured Eubacteriales bacterium | reverse complement strand
TTCAGTTCCGTTATTTGACAAACGCGGCGTTCAGGTCGTCGACCAGCGGCTGCCACAGGGGCTTGTTCTCCTCGATGCATTTCTGCCAGTTGGCTTCGAGGTCCTCGGGCTTGCCCATGATCAGCTTGGCGATCTCGTCCTTGAGCTCGACGGAGAAATTAGCCTTGCTGTCGCTGGAGAAGAAGGTGTAGTTGACGTCCATGTAGTTGATGTGGCCGGTGTCGCGGACCGCGTAGGCGCGCAGGATGGGATCGACGAACTTCCGGTCGTTGGAGGGATTGATGAAGCCGAAGTCATCGGCGTTGACGCCCTGGGTGCGGAAGACGGCGTAGCTGGGATACAGGTCCTGGGTGTTCGCGTAGTTGCCCTTCTCGTCCGGCTCGGTGAGCATCTTAACGTTGTGGTTCTCGTCAAAGTCCCAGATCTCGCCGCGCAGGCCCAGCATGATGGTGATTTCGCCCTCTTCGGTGCAGGCCCAGTTCATCATGCTCAGCAGGCGGTCGAGGGTCTCGGCGTCGATGTCCGGGTTGAACATCGTCACGGACCACCAGTTGTCGGTTTCCTCGGCGCGGGTCACGCCGTCATCGGTGGCGATGGTGGCGATGGCGATGCAGTCGTCGCACTTGAGGCCGGTGTTGTTCTCAAAGGTGGTGGCGTAGCCCAGGTAGCTGGACACGGCGCAGTTGTGGTAGAACGCCGCGGCGACGCCGCTGGTGAACTTGCTGATGGCGTCCTCGGACTGGTACAGGTAGAAGTCGCGGTCGATCAGGCCTTCGGCATACCATTCGTTGGCGACCTTCAGCGCGTCCAGGACGGTCGGATCGGTGAAGCCCCAGGCGTAGCCGTTTTCGGTCTTGTGGAACTTGTCATACGGATGGTCGGCGAACAGCATCCAGAACCGGGCGATATAGCCGGGCTCGTTCGTCAGGCCGAGGGTGTTGCCGTTCTTGGCCATGTCGTTGTCGATGCAGGCGCGCAGGTAGGCCTTCAGGTCGCTGATCTTGATCACGTCGCCGAAATCAAAGCCGAGCTCCTTCGCCCAGTCCTTGCGGTAGTACACGGACAGGTGATCGACCAGCGTGCTCACCTTGTTGAAGCGGTAGTTGCGCGCGTGGGCGATGCCGCAGCAGGCGCCGTCGATATAGAACTTCTTGAGGGCTTCGGCGCTCATGCTGCTTGCCATCATGTCATACAGGTCCGGATATTTGGTCTCCCAGCCGTCCGGCAGGGCGGCGATCAGGCCGTTCTCGGCGTACTCCACGTACTCCTGGTATTTGAAGTTGCGCCAGGTGACCGTGTCCGGCATCGTCCCGCCCTGGATCCAGGAACGGACCTTTGAGTCCTGGGCGTCCTTCGACACGGGATAGACCTCATAGTCGAAGTTGAACATGCCGGCGATGTAGTCGTACATCGCGTCGTGGTTGTAGTCCATGTTGGAGTTGGTGTGCGTGCCGTTCAGGGTGAAGCTGACATGGGTGTCATAGTCAGCCAGCGCGGAACAGCAGGACAGGAGCAGGACCGCTGCGAGGGCCAGTGCGAACAGGCGTTTCATTCTCTTACCTCCTTTGGTTGGTGGGAAAATGGGTGCATATGATCCACGGCGTACGTCATGCCGTGAACTTACATTTTGATCGCGCCCACGAGGACGCCCTTGACGAAGTGCTTCTGCAGGAACGGGTAGAAGCACATGATGGGCAGGGTCGTCATGACCACCGCCGCCATCTTGATGCCGGAGGTGAACACGTTGACGTCCGTATCGCCCGAGGCGATGTCGGAATAGGCGGCGGACTCCGCCACGATGGCGCGCAGGACGGTCTGCAGGGTCATCTTGCGCGCGGAGTTGATCAGCAGCATGGACCAGAACCACTCGTTCCAGTACCCCACGGCGGTGAACAGCGTGAAGGTGGCGATGATGGCGCTCTGCAGCGGCAGCATCACCCGGAAGAAGATCGTGACGTCGTTCGCTCCGTCGATCTTGGCGGCCTCCTCCAGGTCGGGCGGGGTCTGCTGGAAGCTGCTGCGCATGATGATCAGGTGGTAGGTGGACACGCCGCAGTACAGGATGATGGACCAGCGGGAGTTGATCAGGCCGAGGTTCTTGAACAGCAGGTAGGTAGGGATCATGCCGCCGGAGAAGAACATCGTGATCATGACCAGGATGAACAGCAGCCGCGAGCCGGGGAAGGGCTTGCGGGAGAACACGTAGGCCATCATGATCATGGCGACCATGCTCAGCGCCGTGCCGGCGACCGTGATGATGATCGTGCTCATGTACCCCGTCAGGATGTTGCCGTTCTTGATGACGTAGGCGTAGTTGTTGATCGTCGGCTCCGTCGGATACAGCGACACGGGATGCAGCACATAGCCGCGGCTGGACTCCAGCGAGATCACGAGCGCGTTGTAGAAGGGCGTGAAGATCAGCAGCGCGATCAGCGTCAGCGTGATGAAGATCAGCACGTCGCCGATGGTATAGCGCTTTTTCCGGGGATGGGGGATCGGAGTGACTTTCTGACTCATCTGCGCACCTCCTGCGGTCAGGAGAACATGCCGCTGCCCGACGCCTTCTTGACGATGAAGTTGGCGCTGATCAGCATGAACAGGTTGATCACAGACTTGAACAGGCCGACCGCGGTCGAGAAGCCGTAGTTGGGCGTCGCGTTGAAGGTGATGTTGTAGATGTACGTGTCCAGGATGTCGGACACATCCTTGACGGCGCCGTTCTGCAGGTAGAAGATCTGCTCGAAGCCGGAGTTCATGATCCGGCCGACCTGCAGGATGAACATCGTGATGATCGTTGCACGGATGCCCGGCAGCGTCACATAGATCATCTGCTTCCACCGCCCCGCGCCGTCCACGATCGCCGCCTCGTACAGGCTCGCGTCGATCCCCATGATCGCCGCCATGTAGATGATCGAGCTCCAGCCCATCTCCTTCCAGTTGTGGGTGATGTACAGGAAGGGCCGGAAGATACTGGCGTTGGACAGGAAGTCGATCCGGGCCCCGCCCATGCTCGCGATGATCGTGTTGATCATGCCGCCGTTGGAAAAGAAGTTCGAGATCAGCGTGGACACGATGATCCAGCTGAGGAAGTGCGGGAAGGTGTAGATGATCTGGTACACGCGCTTGACCCGCCTGCCCCGCATCTCGTTGATCAGGATGGCCAGGAAGATCGGCACGGGAAACTGCCAGAGGAGGCGGGACAGGTTGATCTCAAAGGTGTTGCGGATCGCCTTCATCGCCGCCGGCGTAGAGAATATGCGCTGGAAATTCGCCCAGCCGACCCACTGTGAGCCCCAGATGCCCAGCCGGGCGTTGTATTTCTTGAACGCCAGCACCAGCCCGCTCATCGGCTGGTAATGGAAGACCGCAAAATAGACCATCCCGGGGATCAGCAGCAGGTACAGATACCGCGCCTGCCAGATCCGCAGCAGATACTTGTTCAGCGATTTTTTCATCGTCGGTCCCTCTTCGCCGTTCTGAAACGTTCCATGGAAGCCATATACTGATTGACGTCTAAACCATATGCAGATACAAAATGCATTTTTCGTTCCAGCGAAGTAGAACGAAGGGAGGCGTAGTTGAATCGCGCACGCACCGCGGACGCAAGCGTCTCGCGCACCGCGCACGAGAGGCAAGGCTACGTCGACCGTAGCGCAACGCAGCTGGGGCGAAAAAGGCGCTTGCAGATGTATATGGTGCAGACGGAAAGCAGTATTATTTGCCAACGCAATCATCTTAACGTGAATCGGCTGAAATGTCAAGTGGTTTCTGAATGGGGGCAATGGATGATCAGTCAAAATTCGCTTGAACAAACGAATATTCGGACCGCAGCATATAATCTCTATTACAATGCAGCCGGGTACGCAAATAACCGACGTCCTCATAGAATTCAACTTGAAACATTGTGATACCTCACTTGAAGTGATTTTGAAGTTGACATTGAAGTATCATTGAAGTCACTTCAAAAATGTGAAATGAGCTGAGATTGAACAACCAGGACGATATGCGCTTCCTCCGGAAACAGGATGCAAATGACCGCGGAAGACGCTGTTATTTTGTCTGTGCTGACAGCGTCCACCGATGAAGTGAATGCGGATCAAGCGTTGATGCAGGTTAGGCAAGGAGAGCGGTCACAATGTTTATGATGAACTGTGGTATGCGCAAGTTGAATATTGACGGTGTAATACACAGATAGTATCATGATGGTACTGGGGGGACAGCACGATCAGATTCCGTCATCACCACCGGCCGGCGGGTTCCTGGTCTGATGACAGTGAAAGAAGAGGAATGGAAACATGAGCAAGCAAGAAAGAAAAATCGCCACAAGGGATGACTGGAAAACCATTGATATGCTGAAGCAGGCCGGCCAGATTGCGAAGGGCGCGGAGGATTTCCGCAGGGAGGGTCTTGCGCTGGAGCAGCAGGAAAAATACGAAGAGGCCTTCCTGAAATATGAGGAGGCCGCAAAGATGGATGACGCGCCGTCTATGGTCTGCATTGCCAGGATGTATCTGTCCGGCAAGTTCCGGCCGGTGGATTCGTCCAACCTGTCGGAGCTGCTGCAGCAGGGCGGGCCCATATTCCCCTGGAGCCTGCGGACTGAAAAGCGGCCGGATTATAAAAGCGGACTTGAATGGCTGATAAAGGCGGCGGATCTCGGAGACGAAGCTGCCTGTGAATTGGTCGGCCATATGCTGTGCAGCGGCAGGGGCTGCAAGGCGGATGTTCAAAAGGGCGTCGCTTACCTGGAAAAGGCGGCCGCCAGCGGGCGTCAATCAGCCCGGAAGTATATCTGCCTGTACCGTCCGGATGGGAAGAAGCTCACGGACGCGGACTATGAGGCATGTCTGGCCGAATTCAGCCGATTGGCCGATGCGGGGGATGACAAGGCATATGAGCTTTATGCGACGCTGAAAAGCGGAACGCAGAAGCAGCTTGCCCGTTTGGGACACGTGCTGATCGCGGCCCAGAACGTGCAGAGAAGCGGATATGAAGCATTCCAATACGCTTCGGCACCCTCCGGCATCCCGCTGATCCCGGTGGCGTCAAAGCGCAGGCCGTGGCGTACCTTTATACGCTTTAACCTGGACGCCTGGGCGGAGGAGCAGCCGCTGATCGCGGTCTCTTCAGATATCATGAACGCCAGGGAACCGCTTCAGCTGCTGGAGGATCTTCACCACGCGCGGATCGTGGGCACGGCAAAGTACAGATCCCCAGGCTTTGGCTGGTTGAAGGAGGAAAAGGATGCCGTGCTGATCCGCCTGGGCGGGAATGATGCCCTCAGCAGTGAAATGATGAGAGCGGTGGCGAGTGCCTTCTCCTTGATACCAACAGAATACCAGGGCGAATCCATCGCTTTTATGGTGGAAACCGGGGAAAAGGAATACAGCTTTGAAATTGCGGGAATTCACGAGAACAAGGTTGAGGTGCTTTGGCGCTATACGATCGGCGGCAGCAGTAAGGTGTCAAATTGCTTTGAGCCGGAATTGATATCCGTGGAAATGAACGCGTGACACGCCGCAACGACCCGGGCAATATGCGCTTCCTCCGGAAACAAGCTGCAAGCGCCCCCGGAAGGCGCTGTTATCATATCTGTGCTGGCAGCGTGACCGCACAGGCGCGGGGGATGCGGCAGCGAAAGGATACCAAGGGAGGATGAAAATGATGTTTACGATGAGATTTGATTTTCAGGATCATGATACGGCGGATATCAGCAGTGTCAACGCGGCCCTGTCCGGTATGCGGCTCAGCCATCTGAAGGTGGAGGACAGCGACGGATACCTTGCCGTCTGCACGTCTTACGATCAGGACCAGAGGCCGGCCGGCACCACGTACCGCTATGGGTTTGACCATCTGTCGCTGGCCTGTGAGACGGAAGGGGACGACCTGCATACATGGCAGATCGACGCCCAGGCCTATCCCAAGGGCGAGCTTTCCGGTTCCGACGCGTTCCATGACCTGTGGTGCCGTGCGCATCCGGACCGCGTGATCCGGGTGCTGGTCCAGTACGGGTTCGATAATGCGGACGCTTTTGTAGTGCTTTATCATGAGAGGATGAATCAACGGTGATGACCAATCGGATCGTTGTGATGGGCGGCAGCTTCAATCCGCCCACCACAGCGCATTTGAAACTGATGCAGGCGGCGGTGGACGCGGTAGATGCCTGTCAGGGCATCTTCGTACCCACCGCCCATGAATATGTCGCCCGGAAAATGAAAAAGCAGCATTGCCCCCAGGATGTGCTGAGCGAATCCATCCGTGTCGCCATGCTGCAGACCTTCTGCGAGAAAGACCGCCGCCTGAGCGTCAGCCAGCTTCTGATGATCAAGACGGAGCGCGGCTACGACTATGAAATGCTGGAGGAAATCCAGAGCGACTTCCCTGACGCGGAAATCTGCTTCGTCACCGGCAGCGACAAGCTGTACGTGCTTCCCCGCTGGCACCGGGTGGATGAGCTCCTCGGGAAATTCCGCATCCTGGTCGCCAGGCGCGGCGAAGACGACCTCGAAAAGATCAGGGAAGTCCGGCCTTATCTCGCGGCGCATTGGGATCGTTTCAGCGTATTTGATGTGCCGGACGAAATCAGTACGATCAGTTCCAGCGCATTCCGGGAAAAGCTGCATCACAGCGACGAAAGCGCAAAGGAACTGGTGACTCCGGAGGTGTGGGAAATCATGAGCAAAAACGGAAAGCTCCCGTGGAACAGCATTACGGACTTCCATGAGGAACAGTATCGGTTCCTGAGCAATTTCTATGAGGCGCGGGTAGCATACAATGGGCTGGTATACGGCAGCAACGAAGCGGCCTTCCAGGCCCAGAAGTGCATGACCGAAGAGGAAAAGATCCCCTTTACCGGGTACGGTCCCGGCAAGAGCAAGGGCCTGGGCAGGCGCGTTCCGCTGCGTCCCGATTGGGAGCAGGTGAAGGTGGGCATCATGGAAGATATCGTCCGGGCTAAGTTCACCCAGCATCCCGAGCTGGCCGCGAAGCTGCTGGCAACCGGCGACAAGGTGCTCGTGGAGGGCAACACCTGGGGCGATACCTGCTGGGGCGTGGATATGCGCACCGGCCAGGGCGAAAACCACCTGGGCAGGATCCTGATGAAGGTGAGGGAAGAGCTCAGGGCCGGCTGACGGAAACAACGCGGAGCGTGATGAATCAATGAATGCGGACAATCAGAATGTCCTGATGGCCCAAAGAATCGCCCGGGAAGTCCACCGTGCGGGCGGCCGCACCTATTATGTCGGCGGCTTCGTCCGCGATCGGATGCTTGGCCTTGAAAACAAGGATATCGACATCGAGGTGCACGGGATCCCCGTGCAGACGCTGGAGACCATTCTGGACCGGCTGGGAGAGCGGATCACCATGGGCGTCAGCTTCGGCGTCATGGGGCTGCGACACTATGAACTGGATATCGCCATGCCCCGCGCTGAGGGGGCGGACGGCCGCGGGCAAAAAGATTCTGCCACGTGCGCCGATCCCTTCCTCGGCGCTGAAAAGGCTGCCCGCCGCCGGGATTTTACCATGAACGCCCTGATGCAGGATGTGGTGACCGGCGAGGTGCTGGACTTTTTCGGCGGCCGGGAAGACATCGCTCACGGCCTCATCCGGCATGTGGACGATACAACCTTTGCCGGGGATCCGCTTCGGGTATTTCGTGCGGCGCAGTTCGCTGCCCGCTTCGGCTTTGCCGTGGCGGAAGAAACGACGGCGATTTCCGCGGGACTGGATGTGACCGCCCTGGCGGGAGAACGCGTCATGGGCGAGTTGGAAAAAGCGCTGCTGAAGGCTGCAAGGCCCTCTGTCTTTTTCGAAGCGCTCCGGCAAATGAACCAGCTGTCCGTTTGGTTCCCGGAACTGGCAGCGCTGGCGGGGATACCGCAAAACCCGTCCTATCATCCCGAAGGTGACGTATGGACGCATACCATGCAGGTGCTGGACGAAGCGGCGAGGCTGCGGGCTGAAGCGAACGCCCCCCTGTGGTTCATGCTGTCCGCCCTGTGCCACGACTTTGGAAAAGCGGACGCCACGGAGGACCACAGCGGCGTGGTGCATGCCTACGGCCATGAGCAAAAGGGGATCCCGCTTGTGCGTAGGTTCCTGGGGAGGATCACCGGCGAAGTGAAGCTGACCGATTACGTGCTGAATATGACGGAGCTGCACATGCAGCCGAACAAAAAAGCGCGCGATACTTCCCGGATAGCGTCATATATGGGGCTGTTTGACGCATCCGTCTGCCCGGAAGATTTGCTGCTGCTTGCCAGGGCGGATCATTTGGGGCGCCTGGGAGCCGGGATGCAGCGGGAGGATCTGGTTGACGGCTATGCGGAAACGGAGCGCAAACTGCGTGAAATGCTGGGGATATATCACGAAAGGATGCGCCGGCCCTATGTGATGGGCAGGGACCTGATCGCGGCGGGAGCGGAACCGGGACCGGTGTTCACGGACGTGCTGGCGTATGTCCACAAGCTTCGCCTGGCGGGCATCCCGAAAGAGAAACAGCTTGCGCAGGCGATGGGGTATCTGCGGCAAGCGCAGAAAAAAGCTGGAAAAAGAGGTGAATGACCCATGATAGATATTACTTTGCTCGGTACGGCCGCCCTTGTGCCGCTGCCGGAGCGTTCACTGACGGCCGCATTGCTGTCATGTGAAGGCCATGCCATATTATTTGATTGCGGCGAAGGCACGCAGACGGCCGCAAACCGGGCGGGCGTCAGCCTGATGAAAGCGGATATGATTGCCCTGACGCATTATCACGGCGACCATATTTTCGGGATGCCCGGTCTTCTGCAAACGATGTGCAGCCTGGGGCGTACCGAAACCCTGTATATTGCCGGCCCGGAGGGGCTGGAGGAGGCGATGGCGCCGATTCTGAAGCTGGTCGGCTGGACGAGCTACGATATCAGGCTGATGACGCTTGCGCCGGAAGGCCTGCAGCTGTCGGAGTTAGGGACGGGATGGCCCATGGAGGCGAAGCTGACTGCGTTCCGGACGGAGCACCGCGTCCCCAGCCAGGGCTATTGCTTTACCCTCAGCCGCGCCGGCAGGTTCATGCCGCAAAAGGCCAGGGAACTGGGGATCCCGACCAACCAATGGGGTCTGCTGCAGAAAGGAAATCCCGTCCGGGTGGGGGACGTGACCATTCAGCCGGAGCAGGTGGTGGGTGAACCGCGTCCGGGACTGAAATTTGTGTTTTCCGGCGATACGGCCGCCTGTGATACGCTGGTGACGGCTGCTGCCGAAGCGGATCTCCTGATCTGCGAGGCCACCTACGGTGAAAACGATCAGGCCGGTCTGGCGCTTGAGCATGGGCACATGAATTTTGCGCAGGCCGCGTCTGTCGCGGCCCAGGCCCATGTGAAAGAGCTCTGGCTTGCGCACTATTCGCAGATGATTGACGATCCGCAGGACTGTCTGCAAAACGCAAAAGACATTTTCGATCATACCGTATGCGGGACGGATGGCATGAAAACAACGCTGCGCTACCGGAAGGAAGCCTGATCAGAGCGTCTCCGGTTCCAGAAAGCCGCGCAGCGGGAGGTGCTGGCGGAATAGTCGATATGCCACAAAAGTTTTCAGTATAGTGAAAACTTTTTCGAATAATGGTAAAAGCTTTCAGTACGCGCATCGTGCAGCGGGATGTGCATCACACATACACGCTGTCCCGCTGCAGACAAAAAGGATGCACAGCCTGCATCCCGAATACCTCCGAATTGCCTTTCTCGGATGGGGGTCTGGGGGAAACCATTCTTTGGGCACCAAAGAGTGGTTTCCCCCAGAAACATTTTTCCT
>CACXEB010000372.1 GCA_902766515.1 uncultured Eubacteriales bacterium | reverse complement strand
TTGGCGGGGGAAGGATTCCCCCGCCAAGGCTCACGCGCCAGCGTGAGCCCGTCCCAGTTGACAAATGTCCTCCAAAACGGTATCATAGGGCCATTCTATCAGGAGCAGGGAGGGACTGCCGATGGCGTATTACTACAGCGAGCCTTGTCACACCTTCAGCGAATATCTGCTGATCCCCGGCTATACCGGACCGGACTGCATTCCCCAGAATGTCAGTCTCCGGACAGCCCTCACCAAATACCGCAAAGGCACAGAGGAACCCGCGATCAGCCTGAATATTCCGCTCGTCAGCGCGATCATGCAGTCCGTATCGGACGACCGCCTTGCCATTGCACTGGCAAAGGAAGGCGGGATTTCCTTTATATACGGCGCGCAGACCGTGGAGGACGAAGCGGCCATGGTCGCCCGCGTGAAGGGCTACAAAGCCGGTTTTGTCCCCTCCGCCTCCAACCTGACGCCGGAGCGGACGCTCCAGGACGTGCTGGACCTGAAGGCCCGGAACGGTTTCTCCACCATTGCCATCACGGATGACGGCGGTCCCAACGGCCACCTGATGGGCATCGTCACCTCCCGCGACTACCGTGTGTCCCGCATGGATGTCAACACCAGGGTGTCGGAATTCATGACGCCCCTCAGCAAGCTGGTCACCGCGCCGGCGGATACGACGCTGAAGGCCGCCAATGACATCATCTGGGAGCACAAGCTGAACTCCCTGCCGATCGTCGACGCGGACGGAAGGCTGCTTTATTTCGTGTTCCGCAAGGACTACGCGTCCCATAAGGAGAACCCCCTGGAGCTGCTGGACAGCAAGAAGCGCTTCCTGGTCGGCGCGGGCATCAATACCCGCGACTACGAGAAGCGGATCCCCGCCCTGCTGGAAGCGGGCGCGGACGTCCTGTGCATCGACTCCTCCGAAGGCTATACCGTCTGGCAGAAAAACGTGCTTGACTGGGTGCGCGGCAAGTATGGCGACAGCGTCAAGATCGGCGCCGGCAACGTGGTCGACCGGGACGGCTTCCTCTTCCTCGCCAAGGCCGGCGCGGATTTCGTGAAGGTGGGCATCGGCGGCGGCTCCATCTGCATCACCCGGGAGACCAAGGGCATCGGCCGGGGCCAGGCCACCGCGCTCATCGAGGTCGCGAAGGCGCGCGACGAGTATTTTGAGCAGACCGGCGTCTACGTTCCCATCTGTTCGGACGGCGGCATCGTCTATGACCACCATATGACCATGGCCCTTGCGATGGGCGCCGATTTCCTGATGATGGGCCGGTATTTCGCCCGCTTCGACGAAAGCCCCGGCAACCGCGTGATGGTCAACGGCGTCTACATGAAGGAGTACTGGGGCGAAGGCTCCAACCGCGCCCGCAACTGGCAGCGGTACGACCTGGGCGGCGCCAGCCGGCTGAGCTTCGAAGAGGGCGTGGACAGCTACGTCGTCTACGCGGGCGCGCTGCACGACAACGTGGAGGTCAGCCTGTACAAGGTCAAGTCCACCATGTGCAACTGCGGCGTCACCGACCTGGAATCCCTGCGCCGCGATGCGCGGATCACGCTCGTGTCCGCCACCTCCCTGGTCGAGGGCGGCTATCACGACGTCACCCTGCGGTCGACCGCGCAGCTCAAGTAACCCGGCGGAGCCATTGCCATGAACCAGAGCCAGGACCAGACCGTTTTTCTGGGAGATGTCGTGCGCACGCGCAAGCCGCACCCCTGCGGCAGCGATCTCTGGACCGTCATCCGGACCGGCGCGGACATCAAGCTGCGCTGCCAGGGCTGCGGACATATCGTCATGCTGGACCGCGTCGCGTTTCTGAAAAAGCGCAAAGCAACCGTATCCCGGGAAAACCCGGAACAATCAGTAAAGGAAGTTGACACGCCATGAGCGAACAGAAAAGCGGCTTCAGCGCCATTTGGAACAAGCCGCTCAAAATGTCTGAAAAAGAAATCGAACACCTCAAGAAAAAGGGCAAGCCGATCAAGCAGAAAACCGTAGGCAGCGAGGTCATCAGCTGGCTGATCACCATCGCCACGGCCGTCGTCCTCGCCCTGGTCATCCGCGCCTTCTTCTTTGAGATCTACGGCGTCGAGGGCGAGAGCATGACCAACACCCTGCAGGACGGCGAGCGCATGTTCTGCACCAAGCTCGATTACCTCACCGGCGGCCCGCAGCGCGGCGACGTCGTGATCTGCCATTATCCGAACCGCGGCGGCACCGCTTTTGTCAAGCGCCTGATCGCCCTGCCCGGCGACACGATCGAAATCAGCCGCGGCGTCGTCTCGGTCAACGGCCAGGTCCTCGAATTCCCGAAAAACATGAACTGGGACGTGCAGCCCCTCTACAATTATCCGAAGACGACCCTGGGCGCGGACGAGTACTTCGTGCTGGGCGACCACCGCGGCAACTCCAACGACAGCCACCTGCTGGGACCCATCCCCCGCAGCATGATCCTGGCGCACGTCCGCACCGTCATCTGGCCGCTCAACAAAATCCGCGGCGTCGAAAACGAATTTGTCCCCGCCACGGAGTAACCGCCCGTTGAAAACCGGCGTTTTATCCAGCCGCGTCAGGCATTTCCGGAATTTTTAAAAAAGTACTTGCTTTTTTGCCGGAAGTGTGCTAAACTGTCCAAGCAGTCGGCCGAAAGCCATTGCGGGGCATTAGCGCAGTTGGTAGCGCACAACACTGGCAGTGTTGGGGTCAGGAGTTCGAGTCTCCTATGCTCCACTTGAAGAAAGTCCTTGTGAATCAAGGACTTTCTTCTTTTGCGCGGGGGCATGGACGGGGAAAACCGGCGGTTCAGTCACATTTCAGTCGCAAAGATTCAGCTTTCTTCTTTTACCGAGGTTATAAAACTTGCTGCAGCACCAAAGCATACTCTTTCATAATCTGTATTCCAGCTGGACATCAAACGGCTCCGCTGCTGCCAGTTCCTCATTGACCTCCTCCGCAGGCGTACAGCCAAGTGCCCGGTATGCCGCCTGCGACTCTTTTGAGGAATGAGCAGAAATATACAGTTTGTCTGCGCCCAGCCGCCGGGCCTCTTCGCAGGCCAGGGAAAAGAGCTTCCTGCCGATGCCCTGACGCCTGTATTCCTCTGATACCTGAAGA
>CACXEB010000371.1 GCA_902766515.1 uncultured Eubacteriales bacterium | reverse complement strand
TCAGGCGTTCCACCACGCCGCACTCCCGCATCAGATTGCCCAGCATCAGGCAGCCCACCAGCGGCGTCGCGCTGGGCAGCAGCAGGGAAACCAGCACGGTCACGACGATCGGGAAAATGATCTTTTCCGTCTTGGTGACTTCGCGCAGCTGGGACATGACGATGTTCCGCTCGCGCTTGGTGGTCAGCGCCCGCATGATCGGGGGCTGGATCACGGGGACCAGCGCCATGTAGCTGTAGGCGGCCACGGCGATAGGGCCCAGCAGGTGCGGCGCCAGCTTGCCGGTCAGCCAGATGGCCGTGGGGCCGTCCGCGCCGCCGATGATGCCGATCGCGCCGGCTTCCGCGGTCGTAAAGCCCAGCACCCGCGCGCCTGTGAAGGTCAGGAAGATGCCCAGCTGCGCGGCAGCGCCGAGGAGCAGGGTCTTCGGGTTGGCGATCAGGGGACCGAAGTCCGTGCCCGCGCCGACACCGATAAAGATCAGGCAGGGATAGATGCCCAGCTTGACGCCGAGATACAGGTAGTCAAACAGGCCGGGAGAAACCGTCTGTCCCGCGGTGGCCAGCAGCGTTCCGAGGGCGGAGTAAACCTGCCCGTCGGAGATGAAGGCTGCGCTGTCCTTGATGATGATCGGCACGGTCTCCGCAAGCACGGTGACGCCGTCCTCCGCGATCAGCCGCCCGAGCGCATCCAGCTGCGCGCCGACGGAGAAGGAGGAGGTGATCTGGCCGATCACGTTGAACTGCCCGGTCGCCATGTCCTGCAGCAGGACCGCGCCGGCGTTGTTGACCCGGATCAAGCCCTGGGCCACCAGGTCCTTGAGGTTGGCCAGATCGCTGGACTGGATCAGGATCGCCCCGCCGAACAGGCTCCAGTTGGCATGTCCGCCCGCAAAGAGCGCCTCATGGTACATATCCGCGCCGAGCAGGTTGGTGCACAGCATGCCGAAAGCGATGGGCAGCAGCAGCAGCGGCTCGAACTTCTTGACGATCGCCAGGTACAGAAGCAGGCAGGCGATCGCTACCATCACCAAAGTCAGCGGCTCAGCGATAAACCGGGCGATGCCCGATTCCATGGCCAGCGACTTCAGTGCGTTGACAATGTTTTCCATATGCCCTCTCCTGAAAGATCAGCCAAGGACGACCAGGACGTCACCGGTATTGACGCTCGCGCCCTTGACCGCGTTGACCTGGACGACCTTGCCGTCCTGCGGCGCGACGATTTCGTTTTCCATCTTCATGGCTTCAAGCACCAGCAGGATGTCGCCCTTGCGGACCTGCGCGCCGGTCTGGGCTTTGACGCTCAGGATGGTGCCGGGCATGGGGGCATTGATCTTCGTGCCGGCGGCCACGGGCTGCGCGGCGGGCGCGGCCGGCTGGGCCGCTGGCTTGGCCTTGGGCTGCGGGACGGGAGCGGCGGCTTTCACGGGCGCGGCCTGCTCGCCGGCCTTGACTTCTTCCACTTCGACTTCATAGGCAGTACCATTGACGGTGATATTGAATTTCCGCATGATGTTTCTCCTTTATTCCTGTCAGAAATGACTGTACATTTGTTCATCCCGGGCCAGCCGCGCGCTCAGGGGGCTGTTGCTGATCCGGCGCACGCGGCGCACCACGAAGCCGCTCTGTTCCTCATCCCACACGGCGGCGATGGCCGCGGTGATGGCCGCGATCAGCTCGCCGTCGTCCGTTTCTTCCTCTTCCGCCGGCACTTCCACGGGCGCCGGCGCGACGGGCACGGCCACTGCCGGCGCTTCCGCGGGCGCGGCCTTTTCCTTGCGGTTCAACAGCCTGTGCATGATCGAAATACAGATGATCAGTATCAGCAGGCCGGAAAAGACGATGAGCATGCCGATCAGCGTCGTGGAGAGGCCCTGCAGCAGATTGTCAACCATGCTGTTTTCCCCTCCTTACAGCGGCATATTGCCGTGCTTCCTGGGCAGCGCCACCTCGTGCTTGGAGCTCAGCGTCTCCAGCGCGGCAATCAGGTATTTGCGGGTCTCGGCGGGCTCGATCACATCGTCCACCAGGCCCTGGCGGGCAGCGTACACCGCGTCCACGGAGTCGGCATAGGCCTGCCTGAGCTCCTCAGCGCTCTCCCCGGCGTTCAGTTGCTCATCGAACAGGGTCGCCACGGCCGCGTCGGCGGTCAGCGGGGAGATCATGGCTTTCGGCCAGGCGTAGGTGATGTCCGCCATCCGCACGCCGCCCAGCGCCACAAACGCGCCGCCGACGGCGTTGCCGGTCAGCACCGCCACCTTGGGCGCCGTCGCTTCGGCATAGGCGAAGGTCAGCTGTCCCAGCGCCCGCATCAGCCAGGCCTGCTCCGACGTCTTCCCGACGGTCAGCCCGTTGCTGTCCACCAGGGTGACGACCGGCAGGTGATAGCTGTCGCAGAAGCGGACGAAGCGCGCTGCCTTCTCGCAGGAGGCCGCGTCCAGCCGGCCCTCTTCCTGCGCCGGCTCGCTGACCACCAGGCCGACGGTCCGGCCGCCCAGCTTGCCCAGCCAGGTCCTGAGCCGCAGCCCGTACGCCGCGGTCAGCTCCAGCGCGGTGCCATCATCCAGCAGCATCTGGGCCTGCGTTTCCGCCGCCCAGCTTTCCGCGCCGGTCAGCAGGCGGTTCAGGTCGTCATCGTCCGTGATCGGTGCGTCCTCGGTGTTGCTGGCCGGCAGCAGGTTGACGAGGCTGGACAGGAGCACCAGCGCCTCGTCCTCCGTCCGGGCTACCAGCTGCGCCGCGCCCTGGGCGGCCAGCTTTTCAAGCGTCACCGCTTCGCCGGTCACGAGGCTCGAATGCAGTTCGAGCTGGCTGACGCCTTCGACGAGGATCACGGCGTCGCTCAGCTGCGCGAAGATCGCGGCGCTCCCCCGGCAGGGGCCCAGCACCGCCGTCAGGATCGGGCAGACGCCGGACAGCCGCGCGATCTGCGCATATACCCGGGAATACGCCGCAAGCGCCAGCGCGCCCTCCTGCAGGCGCGCGCCCGCGCTGTCCAGCAGCAGCAGGACGGGCGCGCCTGTCATCTGCGCCTTGCGCAGGAGGCGCAGCAGCTTCTGCGCCTGCGCAACGCTCATTGCGCCGCCATGATTGGTGTAATCCTGGGCAAAGCAGTAGGCCACCCGCCCGTTGATGGTGCCAAAGCCGCTGACCGCGCAGGCATCCTGCATCAGGACGTCCTCCTCGATAAAGCTGCCTGTGTCAAACAGGCGGACGACGCGCTCCCGTGCCGTCAGCTTTCCGGCCTCGTGCTGTTTGGTTACTTTTTCCTGATCACCTTGCAAGGCAGTCTGCCGCTTCAGCCAGACTCTTTGCGCGGTATCCAGTTCCGACATGCCGATACCTCCCTAAATTCAACGATCCGCAATACGATTGAAAGCCAGGAATGATGCCGTGACAGCGCACAACCCAAATCTGACCCAATTTATCTTTTCCACATGAAATTACATTTTCCTGCCGGAAAAACAAAAAACAGGCGCGGATTTTTCCGCGCCCGCCGGTTATTGGTCCTGATGCCGGTTCAATTTCATTTTCCGGGGCTTGACGACGGCGACATCCACGTCATTCCTGCCGTTTTCATCCTCCTCGCGCTCCTCCTTCACCTCCCAGTGCAGCAGGAAGGTCAGCGCGGCGCGCAGGGCGATTACGCAGGCGATCATCCCGATCTCCTGGAAGTCGCGCGCCAGGATGGTTCGCAGCACCTCGCCGCCCAGCTTGAACTCCAGGCCGAATGCGATGCCGTGCGCCAGCAGCAGCTTCAGGTTGCGGTTCTTGTGGCGGACCAGGCAGACAAAACACTGGACCACCGTGGCCAGGATGATCGTCACGCCGATCAGCTCCATCAGCATGATCGAATACCGGACGATCATCGTAAAGATCTCTTCAAGTCGCTCAAAGAACAGGTACGCCTGTGTCATGCCGGGCCTCCTTCCGTCTCCACGACCGCGAAGCCGAGCGCGGCCGCCGCTTCTGCGCAGTTTGCCCCGTTCAGGTGCATGATATGGACCTTGTGCCGCAGTTCCGGCGCCACCGCCTCCGCCAGCCCGGCGATCGGGAGGTGGACGGGATTGCGGGGCGCGTTCACGGTCTCCGCGTAGATCGCTTCAAAATCCGGATGCGTCCGCAGGAAAGCGGTCATGCCGTCCGCGTTGGCGGTGTCCGCCGTATAGTAGACGCCGCCACGGGGCGTCTCCAGCTGGAAGGAATAGCAGATCATGCCCGGGGCGTGCACGCACGGCACGCACCGGAAGGAAGAAAACGCCTTGAAGCCGGTCACAGCGCTGTCCGGGACGAAGTCCGCCTTCCCTTCCCCCACGCCGTACAGGGCGAGCAGGGTCCTGAGCTGTCCCAGGTACGCTTCATCCCCCGCGGGATAGATCACTCGCGGGACAAAGCCCAGCTTTTCCGCACAGTACAGCACGGTGGAGCCCAGGGAGCCGCAGTGGTCGGAATGCAGGTGGGATACGGCGATCCAGGCCTCCGTCACGCCCCCGAACGTCCCGAGCCGGATCAGCTGGCGGAACACCGTCTCCCCGCAGTCGATCAGCAGCAGCCTGCCCTCCTCCCGCCAATAGGCGGCCGTATTGCCCTCCAGGGGGTTGAAGGCCGCCCCGCGGCCAAGAAAGCTCAGTTGCATACGGATCGACTCCTTTCTTCAGCTGCGCGCCTTTTTCCACACGCCGGGCACAAAGAGGATCAGGATCGGGAAGATTTCCAGCCGGCCCAGCAGCATGTTCACGATCAGCACGATCTTGCTGAGCACGGAAAAATCCGCGTACCCCCCCATCGGACCGACCATGTCCAGGCCGGGACCGATGTTGTTGAGGCAGGCGATGACTGCCGTCACGTTCGTCTCAAACGAGGTCCTGTCCAGCGCGAGCAGCAGGACCGAGAAGATGACGATCAGGCAGTACGCCACCAGGAACGCATAGGTGTTCGCGATCGTTTCGCCGGACACGGTCTCGCCGTCGATATGGACCTTGCCCACCTGGTTGGGGTGGAGGGCGCGCCGCAGCTCCCGCTGCAGGGCCTTGAACACCATGATCACGCGGGACACCTTGAAACCGCCGCCGGTCGACCCGGCGCACGCGCCCATCAGCATCAGGGCTACCAGCAGGGTGCGGGCGAACTGTGGCCAGCGGTTGAAGTCGGTGGTCGCGAAGCCCGTGCTGGTCATGATGGAGCTGACCTGGAAAAAGCTCTGCCGCACGCCGTCCGCCGTGCCGTACTGCGGCTGCACGCAGGCAAATACCGCCGCCGTGGCGACCAGCATGGTGATCAGGTACAGCCACAGCTCCGAGTTGCGGAAGGCCTTGCGCAGCTGGCGCTGCAGGATCAGGTAGTAGACGCCGAAGTTGACGCCGAACAGCATCATGAACACGCCCACGACCCACTGGATGTAGGGGCTGAACGCGCCGATGGACGCCGCCGTGTTGGCGAAGCCGCCGGTGCCGGCCGTCGCAAAGGCCGTGGTCACCGCGTCAAACACGCTCATGCCGCCCGCCATCAGGAAGCCGAACATCAGCACGGTCAGGAAAATGTAGATCAGGTACAGGATGCGCGCGCTGCCCAGCGTATGCGGCACCAGCTTGCTGACCTGCGGACCGGGCGATTCCGCGCGCATGATGTGCATGCTGTCGCCGCTGCCGCTGGTAATCGGCTCGATGGACAGCAGGAAGACCAGCACGCCCATGCCGCCCAGCCAGTGGGTAAAGCAGCGCCAGTACTTGGCGCCCATGGTCAGCATCCCGTAATCGCGGACGATGCTGGACCCCGTGGTCGTGAATCCGGACGCCGTTTCAAACAGGGCGTCGATGTAATGAGGGATCGTGCCGCCGATGACAAACGGCAGCGCGCCCAGCGCCGAGACCATCAGCCAGGTGATGCTGGCCAGAACGAACGCCTCCCGGGCGTAAAAGGTCTTCTTGCGGGCCGGAAAGACGAAGGTGGTCAGGCTCAGCAGCAGCATCCCGCCCATCGTGATGACAAAGCCCCAGAAGGACGGCATCTCATGACAGACCAGGCTGATCACGGCCGCCGGGATCATGAAGACCGCCACGATCCGCAGCACGCTGCACAGCAGGCGCACGATCATCCGGTAATTCATGCGCGGCCTCCCCTGGGCGCAGTGCTGAAGATATCGTTGAGCGTGCTGAACTCGCCGGCCGAGGTCGTCACGATCACGCAGGTATCGCCGGCCTTCAGGCAATCATCGCCGCCGGGGACGATCGTGTTGCCGCGCCGGGTGATGATGGCGACCCGCAGGTCGTCCTTGATCGGGGCGTCCTTGAGCGGCACATCCACGTACCAGGTGGAGGAGGTCACCGCAAACTCCATCGCCTCCACCCGGTCGCCGATCAGGCGGTGCAGGGTGATGACGCCCTCGCCCGGCCGGTTCTCCATCGCGCGGACATAGCGCAGGATATCGTTGGAGGTCAGGATGCGGGGCGTGATGATGCTCTCCCGGATGTCGTCGGTCAGGATGGCCGCGTACTCGGTCCGGTTGATCTTGCAGACCACCTTCGGGACCTCCAGGTGGTGCGCGTACATGGCAATGATGATGTTCTGCTCGTCGATATTGGTCAGGGCAATGATGGCGTCCATCTCCTCAATGCCCTCCTGGCGCAGCACCGAGAAGCTGGTGCCGTCCGCGTGGATGACCTCCGCCTTGGGCAGGGCCTCGCTCAGCGCGTTGCAGCGGTCCAGGTCGTTTTCGATGATTTTCACATTGATGCCCGTCTGGGCGAGGAACTGCGACAGGTAGACCGCGATGCGGCTGCCGCCGATCATCAGGACGGACCGGACGCGCGGCGTCTCGTAGCCGGTGGACTTGAGCAGCGCCAGCAGGTCGCCGGTGGCGGCGGTCACGTAGATATGGTCGCCCCCGTGCAGCACGAAGCGGCCGTCCGGGATATGCACCCGGTCATCCCGTTCCACCGCGCAGACCAGCACATGCACCCGGAGGGATTTGTACAGGTCCGCCAGCACCATGCCGTCCAGCCTTCCGCCGGGACGCACGCTGAGCTCCACGATTTCGGCGCGGCCCTTGGCGAATTTTTCCCGGTTCAGGAAGGAGGGATACTGCAGCAGGCCGCTGATCTGCTTGGCGGTCGAGCGCTCCGGGTTGACCACCATGCTCAGGCCGAGGCCCTCCTTGAGCAGGTAGACATCCTCGTTGTATTCCGGGCTGCGGATGCGCGCGATGGTATTCCGGCAGCCGAGCTGGCGCGCGATCATGCAGCACAGCAGGTTGGTTTCGTCCGCCTCGGTCACGGCGATCATCAGATCGGCGTCCGGGACGCCCGCCTGCCGCTGCACCGCCGCCGACGCGCCGTTGCCCTCGAATATCTGTACGTCCAGGCTCTCTTCCGTCCGCCTGAGCGCTTCGATCTGGCTGTCGATGACCACCAGGTCATGGCCTTCCTTGACAAGCGCCTGGGTGACGGTAAAGCCGATTTTTCCATCTCCGATTACGACAATGTTCATTCCGAATCTCCTTTGGCGGAGACTTCACGCGTCTCCCCCGTGTCCATCAGGACGCGCCTACTATAGCACTTTTTGCCATCGTTGGCAATGCCTCCTCAGACCAGAGGGTTTCCTTCCGCTCCGCCATCTCGTCCACGCGCCGGATGTACTCCTCGATATTGCCTACGTTGGGGGCGCGGACGATCTTTCCGCCGGCGGGCGCTACGCGCTTGGAGATGGCGCCCGCGCCGAGCGCCAGGACATGGCCGGTTTCCTCCATCATGCGGACATTGTACAGGCATTCCGCCCCGGGCCGGGCATAGGCCACGTTTTCCAGCGCCCCGGCCATGTACTTCTGCCGGTACAGGTAATAGGGCCTGAGGCCCAGCCGGCGCGCGCAGTCCGCGCCCGCCTCGACCATGCGCGCCGTCATCGCGCCGTCGGGCAGCGGCGCCCCGTACAGGTGCAGGGTGCTCGCGTGCTTGATCGCCAGCGAATGAACGGTCAGGCTGTCCGGGCCGAGCCGGGCCGCCTCGGCGAGCGACTGCCGGAACATCTCCTCGTCCTCCCCCGGCAGGCCGGCGATCAGGTCCATGTTGATGTCATTGAATCCCATCGCCCGGGCGAGCGCGTACGCTTCGACCGTCTGCGCCGCCGTATGGGCGCGGCCGATCCGCTGCAGCGTTACGTCGTGGAAGGACTGGGGGTTCACGGAGATCCGGGTCACGCCGCTGTCCAGGAACAGCCGGAGCTTATCCCGGTCGATGGTGTCCGGCCGACCGGCCTCCACCGTAAACTCCCGGCCCGGCGTCCAGGGCGCCAGCGCCTGCATCAGGCGGCGCAGGGCCGCGAGCGGCAGGGACGTCGGCGTGCCTCCGCCGATATAGACCGTGGACGGCGTGAGGCCTGTACGGTCCATCAGCGCCCGCGTCCGGTCGATCTCCCTGATCAGCGCGTCCATGTACGGCCCCGTCAGGCGGCCGTCGCCGATCTCCCCGCTCGAAAAGCTGCAGTAGGCGCAGCGCGTCACGCAGAACGGGATGCCGACATAGATTTCCGCCTGGTCCTGCCGCGGCGGCGGGAGCGTCTGCTGAACGCCGACCGTTTCCCGCAGCAGGGCGCGGCGGCTCTCCGTCACGTCAAAGGTGTCGCCCAGCCAGTCCAGGGCTTCATCCAGCGAGGCGCCGCCCTCCATCCGCTGGTAGACGAGCCGCGTCGGCCGGATGCCCGTCAGCGCGCCCCACGGCGGCCGGACGCCGGTGGCCGTCCGCAGGATCCGGTAGACGGCCAGCTTGGCCGCCCGCTTGCGCACCCGCTTTCTTTCGAGCGCGTCGCCCTGCAGGACCGCTTCAAAGCGGCCCTCGCCGCTGATTGCGCCGTCCGCCCTCGCGGCCATGACCAGCCGTCCGTCCGCCTGGGTTTCGGTCAGGCGGACCCGGACGTCCGCGTCCTGCCCACCTTCCGGCGTCGCCGCCTCATACTGCACGGGGCCGTAAAAGATGCGGGCTACGTCCGCGATATCGTTTGCCAGCGCCGGATCCGGCGCAAAAATCGTCCACTTCATTTTTCATCCAGCTGATGTCTGTTCCGCGACTGTCCGCCCGCTCATTTCGCCGCGCGGTAGGCTTCGATCACGTCCGAGCGGTTCTGCAGCTTCTTGAGCGCGTCGTCCAGCTGGGCGCGGCTGCGCACCTTGACCGTCATCATGATGGAGCAGGTCTTGTTTTTGTTGACCTTGACGGAGACCGCCGTGATCGGCAGCCGGAGCCCGTCCACAAAGGACGTGATTTCACCCAGCAGGCTCGGATGATCGTAGCAGATGATCTGGAAGCCCGCGCTAAAATCGCCCGTCTCCTCCTCCGCCCAGGAGACCGGGATCATCCGCTCCGCCTCCACGTGGATGGCGTTGATGCAGTCCGCCTTGTGCACGGTGACCCCGCGTCCCCGCGTGATGTACCCGACGATATCGTCGCCCGGTACGGGGTTGCAGCAGCGGGCGAAGCGCACCAGCATGTCCGGCTCGCCCTGCACATAGATGCCCTGCGTCGGTTTGCCGGGCGCCTTCGGCAGGGGATGCGTTTCCTCCGTGATGATCGGGATCCGCCGCTGGGGCGCCTCCCGGCGGGTCTTTTCGTCCATCAGGCGGCTCAGCACGTACACAGCGGCGACCCCGCCGTAGCCGATCGCGCCGTACAGGTCATCCAGCGTGTTGAACATGTATTTGCGCAGGATCGGCTCATAGTATTCTGGCTTGACGTAATCCGTCAGGCGCACACCGCGCCGCTTCGCCTCATGCTCCAGCATCTCCTTGCCGCGGGTCACATTCTCGCCGTGCAGCTCGTGCTTGAAGAACTGGCGGATCTTCGCCTTGGCCTGCTGCGTGCGGACGATGTTCAGCCAGTCCATGCTGGGGCCCTTGGAGTTCGGGGACGTCATGACCTCCACGCGGTCGCCGGTCTGCAGCTCGGTATCCAGCGGCACCATTTTCCCGTTGACGCGGGCGCCGACGCACTGGTTGCCCACATGGCTGTGGATGCGGTAAGCGAAGTCCAGCGGCGTCGCCCCGCGCTGCATGTTGATAATGTCGCCCTTGGGCGTGAAGATGAAGACCTCCTCCGAAAACAGGTCCGTCTTCAGCCCGTCGATGAATTCGTGGCTGTCGCGCGTCTCCGACTGCCAGTCCAGGATCTGGCGGAGCCAGAACAGCTTCTGGTCAAGGGACTTGTCCGCGCCGCCTTCCTTGTACCGCCAGTGGGCGGCGATGCCGTACTCCGCGATGCGGTGCATCTCCTTGGTGCGGATCTGCACCTCGAAGGGGAAGGGGATCCGCCGGCCGCCGATGACGGTCGTATGCAGGGACTGGTACATGTTGGCCTTCGGGACGGAGATATAATCCTTGAACCGGTTGGGCACCTGGTTCCACAGCGTGTGGACGATGCCCAGCACCGTATAGCAGTCCGGGACCGTGTCCACGATGACGCGGATGGCGATCAGGTCGTAGATCTGGTCGAAGGGCTTGTTGTGGATGACCATTTTGTTGTACACGGAATACAGGTGCTTCGGCCGGCCGTCGATGGTAAAGTTCAGGTGCGCCTCCGTCAGCTTTTCCGAAAGCTCCTTCTTGATCAGCTCGATGTTCTCCTCCCGCTCGGCGCGCTTCATGCCGATGCGCTTGGCCACCTCCTGGTATCCCTCCGGGTCGATGTAGCGCAGGGAGAGGTCCTCCAGCTCCTGCTTGATCGCGTACACGCCCAGACGGTGCGCCAGCGGGGCGTAGATATCCAGCGTCTCCCGCGCGATGGCGATCTGCCGGTCCGGCGGCTGGTATTTGAGCGTCAGCATATTGTGCAGCCGGTCCGCCAGCTTGATCAGCACGACGCGGATATCCTTGCTCATGGCCAGGATCATCTTGCGCAGGGATTCCGCCTGCTGCTCCTCCCGGTCGATGAAGTTCAGCCGGCCCAGCTTGGTCACGCCGTCGACCAGCTGCGCGATCTCATCGCCGAAGGTATCCCGCAGGGTATCCAGGGTGACCGACTCGCAGTCCTCCACCGTATCGTGCAGGAAGCCCGCGGCGATGGTCGGCGGGTCGATCATGATCTCCGTCAGGATGCTGGCCACGTAGATCGGATGGATGATGTATGGCTCACCGCTCTTGCGCACCTGCCCCTCGTGGGCTTTCTGCGCAAAGTCATACGCGCGGCGGCAAAGCTCCGCGCCCTCATGGTCGTAGGTCTTTTCGACCTTGCTCATGATCTCTTCGATGGTCAGCTTGTTGTATGCGGTATAGGCCATTTCCTCTCCTCCTTCCGCGCCATCAGCAGCCGGTACAGCGGGACTTCGTTCAGGTTCCGCTTTTCGGCCGGCTCCGGTTTTTTCCGCCAGGAGCCGTTCTCCAGGTCAAATTCAACCAGGCCCATCTGGTGAAAAATGCTCAGGCCGGCCACCGTCCGCCCCACGGACAGCCCGGCTTCCCGCGCCAGCGTCCCGATCCCCTGGGTGCCCGGCACCCGCGAAAGCGCCCGGTACAGCGGGACCAGGGTTTCCCGGTCGATGGCGTACGCCGCCAGCCGGGCCTTCAGCGCCGCGCTCATGGGCAGGATCCGGACTTGAGCCAGCGGACAGGCCCGCCGGACCAGTTGGGCGTCCCGGCCGGTCAGGTCGCCGTCCGCCAGGATCACCAGGCGGTACGGCGCGGTCACGGCATCCAGGGGCAGGCCGCCCGCCAGCGCGGTAAAGGCGCATGGATCGTCATACCGTTCCTGGTGGATGTCCAGCGCGGGATACAGGCGCTGCCACTGCCGCAGGGTTTCCGCCGTCCGGCACAGCACCAGCACGCCCTGCTCCGGAAGCGCCGAATCTTCCTCCGCCGCTTCCGCGGCCGGGGCGCCGTCCGGCAGGGCCAGCGCCCGCGCCATGTCGCGCAGGATGGCCGCCGCCTCCGCCTGCTCGTCCCCCCGGACGGCCAGCCCGGTGGGGATCATGCGGCTGATCTGGCATTCATAGCTGACACTGCCTCTGAATTCGTTGCGGGTGGGCGAAAACAGGACGTCCACCCGGTCCGGCCGCCGGCCGGCCAGGTAACCGTAGCGGAAAGCAATGCCCGCGCGGCGAGTATCGCCCTGGCCCAGCTCACACTTGAGGTGCGCGCCCTGCAGGCCCACGCCCCGGGCGGTCAGCAGCTCCGCGCCGCGCAGCAGGAAGACCGGAGCTGTGTTGCCCATGCCGAAGGGCTCCATCAGCCGGAGGGCGTCCACCGTCTGCTGGTTGACCTCCTCCAGCGGCAGCTCATCGTCGTACCACGCCGTCGGCATCAGCACCGCGTCCAGGCCGATCTGCGCCCGGACCGCGTCGCTCAGCCGCTCGCGCAGGGCGGGGATATCGGCCGATTTCAGGGTCAGGCCCGCCGCCTGCGGATGGCCGCCGAAGCGCTGGAACAGGTCCTCGCAGGTCTTCAGCGCCTGGTAGATGTTCACGCCGGGCACGCTGCGGGCCGAGCCCACCGCCATGCCGTCCGGATTTTCCGCCAGCACCACCGTCGGATAGCCGTACTGCTCCGCCAGCCGGCCCGCCGCCAGGCCCACGACGCCGCTGTCATAACCGGCGCCGCTGACCACCAGGGCGCGCAGGCGGCACAGGTCCATCGCGCTGACCTGCTCCTTCGCGCTGTCGATCACCTGCCGCTCGGCGTTCTTGCGGTTTTCGTTGAGCCGGTTCATCTCCTGCGCCATCGCCGCCGCTTCGTCCGGATCGCCCTCAAACAGCAGCCGGACGGCGGTCAGGGCCGTGCTCAGGCGGCCGCAGGCGTTCATGCGCGGGGCCAGGGCGAAGGCGATCTGCTCGCTGGTCATGGGGAATCGGCAGCCCGCGGCGGTCATCAGCGCCCGGAGCCCGGGCCGGCGGGTGTGCTCGATCGCCTCAAGGCCCGCGGAAACGATATAGCGGTTTTCATCCCGCAGGGGCACCATGTCGGCCACCGTCGCCAGGGCCGCCAGGTCGAGGCAGTCCTGCGCAGCCGCTTCGCCCAGCAGCGCGCGGCAGAGCTGGTAGGCCACGCCCGCGCCGCACAGGCCCGGGAAGGGATAGGGCGCCATCAGGGGATCGATCACCGCGTCCGCCGCCGGCAGCGTATCCGGCAGGCTGTGGTGGTCGGTCACGATGACCGTGAGCCCCCCCGCCTTGGCCAGCGCCACCTCCTCCACGGACGTGATCCCGCAGTCCACCGTGACCAGCAGGTCCGTCCGGCCGATCAGGCTCCGGACAGCTTCCATGTTCAGGCCGTAGCCCTCCTCATGCCGGTCGGGGATGCGGAAGGCGGCAGGCTCCGCCGGGCGAATGCCGAAGCTGCGCAGCGCCTGGACCATGATGGCCGTCGCGCAGATGCCGTCCACGTCGTAGTCGCCGTAGACCACGAAGCGCTGGCCCGCGTCCCTCGCCCGCGTCAGGATGCGCACCGCTTCCCCCATATCGTGCAGCGCGAACGGATCGTGCCGCTGGTCCGGCGACGGATGCAGGTAGGCCTGCGCTTCCGCGTCCGTGCGGATGCCCCGGGCCCGCATCAACCCGCTGATCCGGGGCGGCACCCCCCTGAGCGGCGGCAGGCCCTGCGGCCCGTCTGTTTCAGCGCGTTTTGCGATCCGTATCATTGACAACCCTTTCTGCGCGGTATTCCTGCGTGTTATTCCGCCGTTTCAGCCCAGCGGGCGATCTCCCAGCCGGCCGCTTCCAGGCTGTTCAGGAACAGCCCGAGCTGCGTCCCGGCCCAGGTTTTGTCCGGCCTTGGCGCCCCTTCCCAATAGACGATGCCGGCGCCCGTGCTGTGATTGATCCACCGGTTCACCTGCTGATCGGTCGACACGCTGAGGGTCCTGGAGGCGATGAGCCGCCGCGGCACGCCGTCCGGGTCCGCCAGCAGCAGGCGGTAGAGGCGGTCGTAGATGGGATAATACCGGGTCGTGACCGTGGTCTCTCCCTTCGAAGCGGTCCGGTCATCGTCGCGGATGCTTCCCTGACAGATGAACATCATATCCGAAAGGATGAGAAAGTCGCAGTCCTGCCAGGCAGCAGGCTGGCGCTCCAGCGGCAGGCGGTCCATCAGGGCCGCTTCGATGCTGACGTCAAACAGCGTCGGATCAGCCTTGTCATGGCCGTCATACCCCTCTGCGGGCGGCGTTTTCAGCGACTCCGCCGGCTCGTCCTGCTCGGTACGGCTGAGGATCAGGTACCGGCTGCCGGACAGCGGCGCGTTCGCCTCGGGCAGCGGTTCCGCCGGCGGATTCACGCCAGTCAGCGCCAGGCTGAGCCGCACCCCGTTCGGGAAAACCTCCCTGAGGGCAGCCCCCCGCTCCCTGAGCCGGTACAGCACGGGCACGATATCTCCGGGCAGGTTGGGCTGATCCGCCAGCGCGCCGGCATACAGGGCCCGCCGCTCCGGATCGTCCGCCTCCGCCAGCAGGCCGCCCAGCGCGGGCAGGTCCTCCG
>CACXEB010000370.1 GCA_902766515.1 uncultured Eubacteriales bacterium | reverse complement strand
GGCGAAGCTGTACCGGCAGCGGTCTGACCACGCCGCGGCCCTGCTCCTGATGCGGCATGCCTATCAGCAGCAGCGTTCCCAGGACATTGCGATGCAGATCGCCGAAATCTATTTTGAGATGGGTTGCCATACCGCGCTGGTCCGGACGCTGAACGACATCCTCCGCGCGGACCCGGGATGCGCGAAGGCTTATTACCTGATCGGTCTCACCGCGCTCCGGGAAAAGGACGAGGAGACGGCGGACTACGCGCTGACCATGGCGCTCAAAAAGGGCTGTGATCCGGCAACAGCGGACCATATCCAGGATATCCTGACCGATTATCCGTGGCATGACCCGCTGTCATACCGCCGGTCCAGCCGATCCTACAGCCTGTACCTGAAAGCGGAGCGCACGTTCAGGAGCGGAGACGCAAACGAGGCCG
The DNA here is from genome assembly GCA_902766515.1 of uncultured Eubacteriales bacterium. The sequence continues at coordinate 4,658 of CACXEB010000370.1, read as the reverse complement.
AAGCGCTGCTGCGCAGGGCTGTCCGGCGCGGCCTCTGTCCGGAGGCTGAGGCCCTGCTGGGCAGGATCCTCCTGAAGCGCGGGGATTATGCCCGCAGCATCCGGTATACACGCAAAGCGCTGGCGCATCTGCCTGAACAGACGGAAACCTGGCTGAACCTGGCCCTCGCCTGCGCGATGCATCACCAGCCCCACCTTTCGCTCAGCGCGTTCCTGCAGGCGCTCCGCCATACCCGGACGATCACGGAATGGTCAGCGACCGCCGAAACCGGGCAGAAGCTGGGACTCGCGAAAACGGTGATCAACGTGCTTACGGACGCGCTGCGCCGGCAGCCGGAGTCCAACGACCTGCGCTATATCCTTGCCGCGATGAAGGCGGAGGCCGGCCTGTACAGCGAAGCCCATGACCTGCTGAAGCTGATCCTGGACCGCGATCCCGCGGACGTCGGCGCCGCGCTTGCGCTGCGCTGCCTCGGCCGCTGCCCGCTGTCCTGCAGGCGGGATATCCATCTCGCCGAAACGTTCCAGCCCTATCTCAGGCTGCGCTCACCCCGCGGCGACAGCAGCCTCCGCCGGCTGTCCCACGGGCTGACCATCAGCCTGGGCGATATCTCCTACCGGCAGGTCCGGTCGATCGCTTCCCCGCTGTGGAAGCGCCTGAGCCCCCTGCAGCAGCGCTATTGCAGCCTCATGACGGACTGGCCGAATGCCTTTTACAGGGTGATCGCCCGGAAGGCCCGGCTCGAAGTCCCGCCTGTCGCGCCGCTCTGGCCCGGCTGCTCATCCCGCCGCGTCCGCCGTATGGCGCGCTATCTGTCAAAGGATGGAACCCAGTGATGAAAAACTACGAATGCATCGATTTTGACAACGCTTTCTCGCATTTCCTCCAGAAATGGTATGAAAAGCACTTCGGGCAGTTCCGCACCTACGACGAGATGGAAGAACACGTGCCGGACGCCTACCAGGAATACCTGGAGACGCCGGCCGATTTCCTGAACGGTGAGAAACCGGGCCTGTACTTTGAACAGTTCAGCGATCCGGATGCCCTGGTCGAATGGCTCACGGAATACATCCGGCAGGATGTCTGCGTGCCGGACATGCTGCTCAACCGGATCGCCGACCTGGGCGAGCAGGCCGCCCCCGCCCTGTACAGGACGCTCCAGCAGAACGGCCAGCCGGACGAACTGCGTATGCATCTGGTTTCGCTGCTGCGTGAAACGGCATCCTCCCTTCCCTGGCCGCTCTATGTCCAATGGATCGCGCAGTGGGACGGGCATAATGAGCTGACCGAAAACGCCGTCGAGTCGCTGGAAAGCGATGATTCGGACGATGACCGCCTGCCGGAATTAATCCGGGAGGCCTATGGCAAGGCCACTCCGCACGGAAAGGCCGCCTTCCTCTCCATCTATTCAAGGCATCGCCATGACCCCGGCATGCTGCATGAAGCGATGGCGCTTTTCCGGGACTATCCGGATTTCCGTCCGGAACTGGCTTCCGTCCTGGTCCGGTTTGACTCGGAGGAGGCGCTGCCGCTCCTGAAAAAAGCGGCGCAGAGCCATGAAACGGACTACCTGACCTATATCGAATTGCGGAACGCCATCGAAGCGCTGGGCGGAGACGCGCCCAGGCGCACGTTTGCTGACCGGGATCCCGAATACGACGCGATGCGCGCCCGGGAAGAACAGATGAAAGAAGACACGGACTGAGGAAGAAACCATGAATGTTGTATGCGAGCATTGCGGGACGGTAGCCGCTGAAGGCGACCTGATCTGTCGGGTCTGCGGCGCCATGCTGCCGGTGCGCGACCTCAACCGCGGGACAGCCGCTATCCGCCAGGGACGCGGCCGGCCGCAGCCGGAGGAATCGCGTTCCGGATCGGTCCGCACGCCCAAGGAGCCCGTATATGAGCAGCTGGATGACCGGGACCGGGCCGAGCACGCGGCCATGGGTCAGCAGACCATCGTCGTCCATACGCCGCCGAAGCGGTCCAACATCAATTGGGCGCTGCTGTTCACGATCCTGATCGTGCTGGTCATGTTTTCAGTCGCGGGCGGCTACGTCTTCCTGCGGCTGACCAACACCGGGCAGAAGATCCTCGCGCGCCTTGGCTATGAAGCGGACGCCACCGCCATGTGGGAGATCGGCGCCGAATACATGGACCAGGGCTATATTGAGCGCGCCATCCAGATCGAGGAGGAAGCGTTCGCCAAGGATCCCAACCGGGAGGATATCTACGAACGGCTGCAGCAGCTCTGCGAGGCCTATGAAGCAGCCGAGCGGCCCGCTGACGCGGAACGCCTGTACATTTATATGTATGAAAAGGTCGATAAGACCAACCCGATCGCCTACCAGAACATCCTGCGCCTGATGCGCGCCCAGGGCCGCAATATGGAAGCGTCCCAGTTCCTGAAGATCGCATACCAGAACACGGGGCTCAGCTCGTTCGAGACGGAGCGGCTGGAGATGATCCCCGCCGCCCCCACCGTCGGCGCGAACAGCGGCGCGGGCAGATATAAGGAAAACAAAAAGATCGAGCTGATCAGCCCGGAAGGCAACGACATCTTCTATATCATCGGAGAAGAAGGGTCCCTGCCGGAGGACGGCACGCTGTATGAAAAACCGATCACCCTGACCGAAGGCGGCTGGACGATCCGCGCTGTCTGCGTGTCCACGGAGCTCGTTTCTGATGAGCTGAACGCGAAATACGTGATCACCTATCCATCCCCCTACGCCCCGAAAGCGTCCCTGGCATCGGGCCGCTACAGCCAGCGCCAGCGCCTGCGCCTGCGCAACGTCGGCAGCGACCCGAACGTCACCTTCTATTACACCATCGACGGCACTCCGCCGACCATCAACTCGCCGATTTATGACGACGAGGGCATCCTCCTCCCGGGCGGCAAGGTCCGGGTGCGCGCCGTGGCGGTCAACCATTACGGAAAGGTATCCAACGAGCTTTCCGTCGAGCTCGTCATCGACATTCCTTTCCGGAATTACTATCGTTCGACGACGGATCCCATCGACGGGGCCCAGATCATGAAAACCACCTACAACCAGTTCGTCAGCAAGTACGGCCAGCCGCAGAAGGAGGAAAACATCACCGATACCTCCATGCGCGGCACCTGCACGCGGCTGACCTACAGCTGGGGCGAAGCGCGCTTCTACGTGGACGTCAAAGGGACACTTCTCTATTACCTGGATACGACTTCCAGCATGAAATTCCCGCGCGGCACCAAGATGGGCATGACGGAATCGCAGGTCACGGAACAGTTCAGGGACCTGGGCCAGAAGGAGAACCAGGACGGCACCCGCAGCCTGTATTACGATTCAGGGGAGCGCTGCTACGGCAAGATCAACCTGCTGAGCAACGGCCGGAAGCGGATCGACTATACGTTTATCGACAAAGAGTATGAAGCGACCATTGTGCTCAGCTACTATCTCTCGGAAGACGGCACCGTGAACCGGGTCGTCAACAGCTTCGCCATGAACTGAGGACAGGATCATATGCCGCAGAACGGAAACAGAATCTACCTGGATTACGCAGCGACAACGCCGCTGTGCGCTGAGGCCGGCGAGGCGATGCGCGAGGTCCTCGACCATGTGCCCGGGAACGCTTCCGCCGTGTTCCAGACGGGGCGCGAGGCCAGGCAATCCCTTGAGCGCGCGCGCGAACAGGTGGCCGATGCCCTCCGTGCCTGGCCGGATGAGGTCTATTTTACCTCCGGCGGGACAGAGAGCGACAACTGGGCGCTGAAGGGCATCGCGGCGCAGTACATCGGGCAGCCCTGCCACATCATTACCAGCATGATCGAGCATCCGGCGATCCTCAACACCTGCCGCTTCCTCGAAAAGCTGGGCGTCCTGGTGACGTACCTTCAGCCGGACAGAGACGGCCGGATCGCGCCGGAGAGCGTCCGCGCGGCGCTGAGGCCGGAGACCCGGCTGGTTTCCGTCATGTGGGCGAACAATGAAATCGGCACCATCGAGCCCATCGGGGAGATCGGCCGGATCGCCCGGGAAGCGCAGGTGCCTTTTCATGTAGACGCCGTCCAGGCCGCCGGGACCTTGGCCATCGACCTGCGGGAGATGCCTGTGGACCTGCTGTCCGTCTCCGCGCACAAGCTCTACGGCCCCAAGGGCGTCGGGGCCCTGTACCTGCGGCGCGGGATCCAGCTGCAGCCGCTGATCCACGGCGGAGAGCAGGAGCGCGGCCTCCGCGCTTCCACCGAAAACGTGGCAGGCGCCGCCGGATTCGGAGCGGCATTTGAGCGCGCGCTCCGGGACCGGGATGAGGAATGCCGGCGGCTGTCAGCCCTCCGGGACCTGCTGTACAGGGCGCTTGCGGAAGGGCTGCCCGGAATCAGGCTGAACGGCGCCGTTTCTGAACGTCTGCCGGGCAATCTCCATGTGACCATACCGGGCGTGACAGACCGGTCGCTGATCCCCCTGCTGGACCTGAACGGCGTCGAGGCTTCCGCAGGCTCCGCCTGCACGGCCGGTTCCTATATCGACAGCCATGTACTCCAGGCGATCGGCGTGCCCGGATCGGAGCTCCACGGCGCGCTGCGCCTGACTCTGGGCCGGTATACCACGGAATCGGAGATTCCGGAAGCGGCCCGGCGGATCATTGAAACCGTTCGATATCTTCGGGGGAATCATCAT
>CACXEB010000369.1 GCA_902766515.1 uncultured Eubacteriales bacterium | reverse complement strand
TGTCTTCCAGACCATCGTGTTGTTTTCAATCGCCGCTTCGAGGCGGCCCTGCGCTTCCAGCCACGTGAGGTAGGACCGGACGGTACTGCCCACCAGCGCATGCTGTTCAAACGTCATGGTCAGCCGGAAGCGCTCAAAGACCCGCCGGAGAATGGTCTCAAAGGACGCCGGTTCACGGCAGGCCGCCGCAACTGCCTCCGCGACCTCGCCGACCTTCCGGATATTGTACTGCGCCAGCGGGATGATATCATCGGTCGGCTCGGCATGCGACGGGACGAACAGCTTCGCCTCCATCCGCTGGACCGCCTCCAGCGTATCCAGGTAGGCCTGGACGTCCACCAGGAAACTGACCTGGTACTTCTCCAGCGTTTCCCGGCTGGAAAGGCAGTCCGCCAGGTACACGACCCCGTCACCGGAACGGAACCCCACCATCCCCCAGGAATGCCCCGGCAAGGGAATGGCCTGCAGGTTATCCGGCAGGCAGTCATCCGTCAGCGGCAGCGCGTCGCTGCCCTGCGCCATCAGGAACTTGTGCCGCAATGCCTGCGGCGGGTTCGCGCCGTACAGGAAGGAAGGCTCCAGCAGCGGATGCTCCGTAAAATCACGCTCGATCCCTGCGGCATAGACCGGGCAGCCCGTCTGCTTCTGCAGGTACTGGTTGCCGCCGATATGATCCGCGTGGGAATGCGTGTTGTAGATCGCCCGGAGCGGCCAGCCGTTCGCGTCCAGGACCTTCTTGGCCTTTTTTCCGGCATCCCTGTCGCTGCCGCTGTCAATCAGGCACGCCTCGCGCGCCGCAGTAAGGACGATCCCGATTTTCGCCGGGCTCTGGAGATAAAAACACGTCTCCGACACCTGCACCAGTTCAAACATCCTCTGTCCCTTCTCCGCTGTTCCCGCGTTTGATCAGCAGCGGCATGCCGTACTCGTCCCGGCCGTTCTCCACAAAGCCAAGGGATTTCCAGAACCGGACCGAGTCCTCTTTCGTGCTGTTGAGCTCGTAGTATTTTGCCCCGTCCGCCCGGGTATAGCGCTCCAGCGCCTCGAAGCACCGGTGGCCCGTGCCGTTTCCGCGGTACGCCGGAAACACCCAGAAATCCATGATAAAGCACTGGCCGTCCCCGCTCTGGTACGTACAGTAGGAGGCTGCGCCGATCCGCTCGCCGTCGCGGCGGAACCAGACCATATGATGCCGGTCCCGATCGCGGGCCATGTGGTTTTCAAGGATGCCGCGGTACTCCTCCCCCGTAAAATAGGCGATATCCTCTTCATCCGAGATGATGCCGTCATCCACCAGGTACCGGATGTGGATCTCCCAGAACACGCCGATCTGTTCGAGGGGGATTTCTTCAATGTGGATCATATCAGACCTCGCCTGCAGCCAACAGATTGTCCTTGCCCATGCCGCACACATAGGGATTGGAATCAAACCGGTAGCAAAAGTCCAGGAAATCCTTTTTCTGTCCGGGGTCAGACATCAGCCTGACCAGGATCTCGCGGGGCAGGGTGCGGCCGAACGCGCCGGGGCCGGACAGGCGGATGTTCCTGACGCCGCATTCCCGCAGCACGCGCTCCAGCTCATCAGGCATGAACGTATAGGTGATGCACCAGGGAGCGCCGCCCGCCTCGTATTCATCGATTTCTTCCTGTCCGCCCAGGAGCCCGTCCGCCATGACCCGCTCCGCCCGCTGGCGGTCAAAGCGGAAATCCCGAATCATTTTCGATCGGTTCGCCACGCACCACCGCACAAAGGGATCTTCGGCCCCCTCGTCCAGGATGAACTGGGTCTTCTGCACCGGATTGCACAGGTACGGCAGTGAGCCCAGCCGGCTGGATACGCTGAACATCACCCGTTTCCGGGCCATTCTGACCAGTTCCCTGATAACCCGGTACTGGTTTGGATAGGTATAGGAAATCGGCGCGTCAAACGACATCACCAGATCAAAGGAACGATCGCCATAATCCCGCAGCTCCTCGAGGGCGCCTTTGACAAAAGTGATGCGGTCCGAGACGCCTTCCGCCTCCGCAATCTCCCTGGCCTGATCGATCATGGGCTGCGAGATATCGAAATGGGTCACATGACAGCCCTGCTTCGCGAGCAGGATCGAGAACCGCCCGCTGCCGGCTCCGCCGTCGAACACGGTCTTGATGCCGTCCAGACCCTCCAGCAGTTTCCGCTGGATATGGTCCTTCTGGATGATGTCGTCAATATAGGTCTGCTCGCGCCTGCTTTCCAGCTTTCCTTTGTCCGGGAGGTTCCACTGACGTTCGGAGATCTTTCTGCTGTAGTCCATCACGTTTCAATCCCAGCGGCCGCCGGACAGGTCGCAGATCATGTTCAGCATATCCGGCATGTCTTCATCCACATAGCCCGAATCGACAAAGCCCAGCTTCCCGTAAAGGCGGATCGCTTCAACGTCCGCCTTTTTGACGCAGAGCTCCACGTGATCGTAGTGGTATTCCCTGCGCAGCTCATCCAGCACCAGCCCCAGGGCCTGGGTACCGTATCCCCTGTGCTGGTAACGCCGGTCGATCATGAACTGCTGCAGGTCATAGCCCAGCGGCTCCTCCGTGAACTCCCGGACCAGCGCCATGCCCACGATCACACCGCCCTCTTCAAACGCGAACACCTTCGCGCCGCAGCCGCGGTATACGTAACCCCTGGCCAGGATCCCGATCGCGGGAGCGACATAATCCTTCTGGTATTCCTTGACGGACAGGGAAGCGATCTCCAGCCAGTTTTCCTCCGTCACTCCGGTCAGTCTCATCATGTTTTCCGTCCTTTCGTCGCTGTCCGGATCAGAAGTCTTTCCTGTAAACCAGCATGCCGTTGCCGTAAGGATCGTCTTCCGCGCCGGTTTCTGTCCTCTCCAGCCGGTATCCGGCCTTCTCCAGCACTTTCGCGGACGCCTCGTTTCCGAGGATCACGCGGCCGTAGATGACCTTGATGCGGAACCGGGCGGCGATATAATCAGATACCGCCGCCAGCAGTTCGGCGGCGTATCCCCGGCGGCGGTACGGCCGGCCGATGCAGTATCCGATCTCCGTCTCGCCCGGTTTTCCTTCCACCTCACTGACGCCGGTGTCGCCAATCAGCTCCCCCGTTTCCTTCAGCGCCACACCGAGCACGAAGGGCAGCTGCCCTTTGTCCACACACCCGGCATAGAAGCGGATCGCGTCCCGCGCTTCCTCCAGGTCAGCATAGCACTCGTTGGGAAACCATCGCCGGACCTCATCGTCCAGGTGGTTTTCATACAGCGGCCGGGCATCTTCGTCCCGGAACCTGCGGATGACCAGCCGCTCCGTTTCAAACAGTGGCTCCGTTTTCATCCTGACCTCCGAATGTTCGCCGCCGCTCAGGGGACCCGGCAGTATGCCGGGAACACTGCCCGCCGCCCTGCTCCAGGAAAACACCTCCGCTGATACTCATCGCTCATCAGTCGTCGAAGTACAGGTCCATCAGCTGGCGGAGATAGCACAGGAAGGCCTGATAGCGCTCATTATCGACAGCCGCCTTGTCGGCGGCGGCGCGCATGGCGTCGTTGTTGATCAGCCCGCTCAGGATCGCCTGGTCACCGGTTTTCACCAGATCCCGGTAGACATCATTGACCTTGATGGCGGCCTCGTAGAAGTTCAGGCAGGAAAACATCATGCGCTTGAACCGATGCGCGCTTTTTTCGTTTTCATAGAAACCGACGCGGTTGTCATAGTCGTTATAGAACTGGCGCATGTTGTCGGCAGCGGCGACGATCTCAATGTTGCAGCCGGTCAGGTCGCCCACATTGGTCAGATTGTCAATGGTCATATAGATGAGGGTGAATACGGCGCCGCGCATGCCGCCGGCATTCTTCAGAATCGTGGATTTGAACTTTTTGAAGAGCAGATCAAAGCATAAATCCCCAAAATGATCCGTCGCCAGCAGCACCAGCTGCCCGGTCCGGCTGCTGTTCAGATACAGCCTGATTTTGTTGCCGACATGCTTCATATCCTCATCGCCGCGGCTGCTGAAACTATCCGCGATCTCCAGCAGCTGATCCTGATCCACAGCGTTCAGCAGGTTCCATTGGTTGACCACCTCGAGGGCCTCATTGATGGTCTTCTCGCTGTATTCATAGATTTTCAGCGCGTCCCCGTAAGCCTTCAGAAGCCGGAGCGTCTCCAGATTCCTGAAGATCGGCTCCTGCTGCTTCGGAGTAAAAAGCTGCAGCTCGTCCAGTCTGGCCCTCAGCGCCATTTCCGACATGTCATCGGACTCGAAGTACTCATTCATGGCCTTCTTAATGGCGTCCTCATTCGCGCCGTTCCATGAAATGATCATGTCCTGCGGGGTGATTTTCGCCACCGCGTGATAGAAGAAATCCACAGTGAAGCCATTGAAGTCCTTCAGATCCTTCATGATCTCGGGCACCGCGTCGGCCTTGATGTAGGAGGCTTGCTTCGTGGTAGCGCAGGCCTTCAGCGCAAACTCAAAATACAGCTGCCGCCGCGCCTTCCTGGAATCCATCCCGCTGATATTGAGCTGCGCCAGCGACAGCCACATCTGGGTCGCCACCCAATCGTCCGGCTGATTGGCCGCGTAGCTGTATCCCTGCACCGAATCCGTATCCGGCACAGATTTGATCAGTTCATAGGCCGTGTCCCGGGCAACAGGCTTGACCACGTGATCGTAGAAGCTGCCCCTGACGGCGCTCTCCAGCGTTTCAAACCGCAGCTGATGCCAGTTTATGCTCATCACGAGATCGCGCATCTCCTGAAGATCCGTCACCCATTCAATCACCGGACCATCCGGGGACGCCCGGAAGCCCTCCTCATCCATATCGTACTCATCGTACATGACCTGCCTGCGCAGCCTGCCGTTTTCCAGATCATAATAGGTAAAGGTCGACACGCCCATGCCATAGAATCCGCCCAAAAGGCCCGTGTGCGCCGGGGAAATGTGGAAGCTCAAATCCCTTTCCTCGTGATAGTCGATGATCCCGGCAAACCTGACAGCCGCGCGGCTGTAGGTGTAGACAAAGACGCTGCCAAAGGCAAAATCCCCGCCGGTGTCAATGAAGAGCTCCGGCACGCCGTCCCGGTCCATGTCATACAGGCTGACCTCAAAGGGCCGCGAATACTCCCCGCCCGTCAGGATATTGTTCGGCGTAACGGGCTGAAAATAATAGCCGTTCACCATGGACTGTCCGTAGTCATCCACCAGGAAGCGGTAGCCCTTCAGGAAGTTCGCATAGGCGTTGACCCAGTCGAGGGCCGAATCCCCCGCGATGGACACCGGATAGGCCGTGGCCTTGAGCGGCACGGTATCCACGTGTCCGCTGGTCATGGAGATGGTCGTCCGGGTCGTGTGCAGCAGCGCCCGGTCCGGCGGCCTCACGCCATCAAATGATAATACCGGCGGAAACAGGATCGGGGCTGAAAAGTCCGCGCTCCAGCCCTTCACCGTATAAAGATGCCGGATCAGTTGCCCATCGGCCGGGTCGGTTTCATAAAAGAGGATATAGTTCCTGCCGGCGGATTCCAGGACATAGGTGGACGGACAGTCCAACGACCCCTGGTTCACCAGGTCAAAGATGGTCCACGAGCCATCGTCCTTTTCAAACAGCAGGGTGCTGCAATCCCAGCAGTAATGCTCGCAGATCTGAAAAAAAGCGGTCGGCCCGTACGTACAGATGACATTGTCGAACGCAAATTCGGCCCCCGTATACAGATCGCGCAGCAGGACGTCGTAGCCGCCGATGTCCTCGTCCCCCCGCAGATAGCAGTGATAAACGGTGCGGTTGAAGGCGCGCAGTCTGCCGGAAAAAGAATAATCCAGGCCGACGCAATAGTCATAGTCCTCATGCCCGGTCACGGGAAGGTCGATGGTGGGCAGGCCGGCCACTTTCGCCCGACTGTATTCGCCAATTTCCGCAGAAGTCATGATTGATCCGAGCCAAATCAACTCGTTCTCAGGCTGAAATGCAATGTCCTTGCGGAAATCATACACCAGCCAGGCCTCTTTTTCAGGCTCACGGGACGAGGTATAGGCCCGGTAATCGATTCTGATCCGGTCCGGGTCCTGCATGCTGCGGTTAAATCCGGAACCCCGCAGCCGAAGCGGCATCGCCCGTCCGTGGTCGAGCACCACCAGCACCGCGTTATGGTAATCGTCCACGGAAGTGACGGCCACCGCGCAGTCCTCGGCATTGACGGAGAAGCTGGCGCGGTCATAGCGGGCGATCTCCCGGCCCCCGGGCAGCGTCCGGATCACCACCGTCAGCAGCTGTCGCTCAACCAGGTAATATTCGCCGTCCACCCTGTTCAGGAAGGGCTGCAGAAAATCGCCTTCGACCCCATTTCGGTAGACGAGCTGATGGTCGTAATCATACACCTCCGAAGCGGGGCCGTTCCTCACCACATAGTATCCGCTGCACCAGCTCTCCACATTGTCAGCCACCTTGAACAGATCCTCATCATAGAGCGTTTTAATCAATTGATTCGGACCATGGCGAACGATATAAAAGTACTGGTTTTTATTGGTCCAAAGGGCGTCAAAAAGCACCTCGGAAGCGTCCATCCGCAGATGCCCCTCCCGGTCATACACCAGTTTGGCGCCGTTTTTCGTCGCGAGGCCATAGTGTCCCTCAAAGCGTGTCGTATTGAACCAGACCGGATCCACAATCACCTGCCCGTCCACGCTCAGGTAGCCGCGCGCGCCAAAGTCATCGGTGGAGCTGTCGGTCCGCGCCGCCCGCATGTCCTTGAACGGGATCGGCTCCCGGGGGTCATACATCTCCACCAGCTGCCTGTATCCGTCCAGGCCATAGCGTTCCCTGTCCTCCGCATAGGCCGATAAAAACTCAAAATACTCCGGATCGCCCCAGTCAAAGGTATTCTGGGGCTCGTATTCCTCCTCGTAATCCTCTTCACCCTCCGCCGCCGGCGCGGCAGGCAGGCACAGCGCTGCGAGCATCAGCCCCGCCAGGAGCAGCAGACTGAAAAAGCGTTTCATTTGAACCTCCGGCAGCCGCCCGATCGATCCCCCATGGGAGCGCAACTGAATCAAATCCCCGCCCTGACACCCGGATTCGCAAACAGCAGGAATCTTCCCGCTTTACTCCTCTCCTCCCCACTCCCGGTCCAGGAACAGCATCCGCTTTTCGATAAAGTCCTTCAGATAATCAATGTTTTTGTCAAAGTTTTTGCCGGTGCTGGCGATGTTCTCACTGGACTGGCGCATGGGCCAGAGCGTAAAATTCATGGCGGCGCTGTCCCGGATAGCCGCGGCGTAGGCGTCCACGGACAGGAGTCTGCCCGCCGGATCCTCCTCCAGCCCGCAGAGCACCCGCATGGCGGAGCGATATTCCTGCGCCCAGTGCCGCCGGACGCTGGCCCGGAAGTCCGCTTTCGCGTACAGCTGGGGCCACCAGTAGCGCGACGCGTTGCGGGTCGTCAGGTACAGCCCCTCCGGGTTCAGCAGCGTCTTGGTCGTCGTGCGGGCGTAGTCGCCGAAGCTGGTATCGTAGTCCCAGGCAGGGCCGGCGTACATCCGGGTGCTGACGGCGTCCGCCGGCTTGTAGTAGTACTGGCTGGACTGGTTGCCGTCACAGTTCTTGCAGGCTTCCTCCAGCATATACTTGAGGGTCAGGGAGTCCAGGTCCATGAGGTCCGTATAGTGCTTCCCGGTGTCCGGGTCGATGCCGTCGTCGGCGAAGATCGCGTTTTCATACGCCTGGATCAGGCCGCTGATATAGCGCATCTGGGCCTCGGAGGCGTACTCCGGGGCCTTGAGCATGATCGCCTTCTTGCGCGTGGTCGTGTAGGCGCAGGGCTCGTCCTTGTAGCGGACCGTCCAGTTTTCATACTCGATCAGGTAGCCGCCGGTGATGTCCTCCGGGTCGTTGGGGATCGCGTAGTACTTCATCTGGCCGGCCGTGGACTTCAGGGGCCCCATGTGCGGGTAGCTGTCCAGGGGCTGGTCATTGACCTGCTCCGTCCGGGCCTCCAGGTCGTCGATATCCACGCGGACCGGCGACACATCCACGCTCTCCTGCAGGATATAGGTCCCGTTGTAGACGTGGTTCAGGTACACGTCCGCCTGGACGCAGCCGGGGGTATACCGGAGGCCCACATATTCCGCCATCGCGAACACGATCTGGTTGCGGATCAGGGCATGGTCCCGGGCGTTGGAAATCAGGGCGTATTTCTTCGCCTTGCCGAAGCCGGCCAGGTCGGTCTTGCGGGCGAGCTTCACGGTGTAGCCCTTCTTGTTGAACTGGGCCGAGGTG
>CACXEB010000368.1 GCA_902766515.1 uncultured Eubacteriales bacterium | reverse complement strand
GGGACGACGGTTCGGCCTGCGGCCTCCCGCGATTGCGAGGGCGGTCGGATACGTCACTGGGATGGGAAGGTGGCTTCCGTTAAGCAGATACCTCTCCGTTCTTCGCTCACTTCTTCTGGGTTGCCTGCTTCGCGATACCCGTGAACAGTAACGCCGGAAGGTCCGACAGCGGAAAAAGCACATGACCGTTTGACGGATTCGTGGAATGATGTTATATTTTTACAGATGAAAGAGGCTGTTTTATTTCAGGAAAGGGCGGGAACCCCATGAATGGGAGCAACATGAAAAACGGTATGAAGAGCGTCGTGGAAGAAAACCGGCTGGTGATCCTGCTGGGGGAGAAAATCGATTCTTCCAACGCGGCCGAAACGGAGCAGCAGATCCGGCTGGCGATGGAGGCCAATCCGGAGCTTCCCTGCTTCCTGGACGCCCGAAACACGAAGTATATCTCCAGCGCCGGGCTGCGGATCCTTCTGTCGCTGCAAAAGAAAGCGCAGAACAGAATCACGGTGTGCGAAGTATCGGCGGAGGTCTATGATGTTTTCTCCATGACGGGACTGACGGAGATCCTGAAGGTGCAAAGGCGGATGCGCTCCATCAGCGTGGAGGGCTGCCCTGTGATCGGAAGCGGGGCCGTCGGCACGGTGTACCGCCTGGATGAGGACACGATCGTCAAGGTTTACAACCAGCCCGACAGCCTGCCCATGATCGAGCAGGAGCAGAAACGGGCCAAGCAGGCGCTGATCCGCGGCATCCCGACCGCGATCTCCTACGATGTGGTGCGGGTGGGGGAGAAATACGGCTCCGTGTTCGAATTGGTGAAGGCGGACACCTGCAACCATGTGATCGTCCAGGATCCCGCCCGGACGGATGAGATCATCGGCCTGTACGTGGCGCTCATGAAAACGGTCCACGCGGTCAGAATGCCGGCCGGAGAGCTGCCGGACGCCCGGGCGGTTTACGCCGGGTACCTGAAGGACCTGACCGGCATGCTGCCGGATGACCTCATCGCCCGCATCGGGAAGCTGCTCAGGGAAATGCCCGAGGACCTGCATGCCGTCCATGGCGACATCCAGATGAAAAACGTGATGCTGTCCGAGGACGAGCCCATGCTCATCGATATGGAAACGCTCTGCGTAGGCAATCCCGTGTTTGAGTTTGCCGGGCTTTGGGTGACCTACTGCGCTTTCAACGAGGATGATCCCGGGAACGCGATGGCGTTCCTGGGCATCGACACACAGACGTGCGAGGCGATCTACCGGAAAGTCCTGTCCCTTTATATCGGCGACGGGCAGCGGATGCGGGAGGCCGCGGACCGGATCCGTGTGGTCGGCGCCCTGCGGTTCCTGTATATCCTGACGGTGATGCGCCTGGGCGCGTCGGAGCTGATGGAAATCCGTGTCCGCCACACGCGGGAAATGCTCGAAAAGCTGCTGGAGACGGTGGATACGCTGGTCCTGTGACGGCGCATGTCACAGCGCTTTATACATCAGGTAATCGTTTGCGTAGCTGCCGTCCTGGTATTTCAGGCCGTTCGGCCGGGTGCCGTACACCTGGAAACCGTACCGGATATACAGGTTTACAGCCCGGCGGTTAACGGAAACCACTTCCAGTTCGATCTGTTCGTACCCGATCTGACGGGCGTGGGCGATCAGCCGCTCCATCATGGCGGAGCCGATGCCCTGCCCCCAGCAGTCCTGCCGGACGGAAATCCCCAGCACGGCCCGGTGGCGTGAGCGGCTGTGCCTGCCCATCGGATGGATATCGCTGGTGGCCACGATCTCACCGTCCGCCTCCGCCAGGATCATCAGCGCCCGGGGATCATCCCGCCGCTTCTCCAGCACCTCCGCTTCCCCTTCCACAGTATAGTCGAATTCCTCCGGCGCCCGTATCAGAAAGCGGGTTTCGCCCAGCATGACCTTCATATAGGCGATCATACGGCCCGCGTCCTCCGGCTCCACAGAGCGCAGGACGCAGGTCTTTCCGTTTTTCAGGAGCAGCGTTTCAGCGGGCATTTTCATGGCGGCGGCCTCCCTGTCGTGATTTCCCGCAGATTATACCAGAAGATCGTCCGGAATGGAAGGATATCGGAAGTTTTATCTCTGATACGAGTGGAAAATCGCAGATGACGCAACCGGAGTTAACAAAAGTGGCAGAAAGCTGCCACGCCTGATTGCTTGACTTGTTCGCAACCAAAGTATACAATGATCGCACAAATCAAACTTTCGGAGGTTTGTATGAGCATTGCAGAAGTCCGGAACCTGGTGAAGACGTATCCGTCGTTTACCCTGAAGGATATCTCCTTCGGGATCGACGCGGGAAAGATCACCGGGTTCATCGGCAGGAACGGTGCCGGAAAAACTACGACGATCAAATCCATGCTGAACCTGATCCATCCCGACAGCGGGACGGTCCTGTATTTCGGCAAGCCATTCATCGGCCATGAGGCGGAGGTCAAGCAGGGCATCGGGTATTCGACCGGGACGGTCAGCTGGTATCCGCGGAAGAAGATCCGGGAGATCGTGGCCGTCGAACAGCGGTTCTACCGGACGTGGGACGCGGAGGCATACCGCCGGTACCTGGCGATGTTTAAACTGGATGAGCAGAAAACGCCGATGGAGCTTTCTGAGGGCATGAAGGTGAAATTCAACCTCCTGCTCGCGCTTTCCCACAGGGCAGAGGTGCTGATCCTGGATGAGCCGACCAGCGGTCTGGATCCCTTTTCCCGGGATGAGCTGCTGCAGGTGTTCACAGCCCTCCGGGAGGAAGGCGTGGCGGTCTTCTTTTCCACGCATATCATCACGGACATTGAAAAATGCACGGATGACATCGTGTACATTTCCAACGGCAGTTTGGTATTCGCGGGCGCCAAGCCGGATTTCGCGGCCCGGTTCTCC
>CACXEB010000367.1 GCA_902766515.1 uncultured Eubacteriales bacterium | reverse complement strand
TCCCAGGTGCAGGACTGCCGGCCGCGCGACCGGGGCATCTCCCTGAACGGCGTGCTGGCCGACCTGGAAAAGGACGAGGCCTGCGTCGGCCTGTACCTGCAGGCGGATGATGCCGACCAGAAGGATTATGTGATGGTGACGGCCCGCGGCATGATCAAGCGGAGCCCGAAGCAGGAATACCGCGTCAGGAAGAAGAAGTTCTCGGCCCTGCCGCTCAAGGACGGCGACCGGCTGCTGAACGTGTTCGAGACGGACGGGTCGGAGGACGTGCTGCTGGTGACCCAGCTGGGCATGAGCATCCGTTTCGGCCTGTCGTCGGTACCGCAGGTCGGCCGCGCGGGCGCCGGGGTCAAGGCCGTCCGGCTCGACCTGGACGACCGGGTGATCCTCGGCGAACCGATCGGCAATATGGACGAGGTGCTGCTGGTCTCGGACAACGGCCTGGGCAAATCCGTCCTGGGCGCGATGTTCGATCCCCAGGGCCGGGCGGGCAAGGGCGCCAAATGCTGGAACTTCCAGAAGAACGGCGCCACCGGCACCCGGCTTGCCGGGGCGGTCCGGCTGACCGAGCGGCGGGATATCGTGATCGCGCAGGGCAGCAAGGAGACCGTCGTATCCAGCTCGGCCTTCCCGGTGCTGGGCCTGTCGGACAAGGGCAAACCGATCGTCCTGGTGGTCCCGATGATGAATGACTGGGTCACGGCAGTCAAATGAATATTTGACTTTCCATGACTCAAGTGATACAATGTGCGGAACTGTTCTGTTCCGGCGGGACGGGACAGATGACCTGGCGAGGAGGAAGACCATGAGCATCAGGGACGAACTGAAACGCCTGGATGAAGAGATGACCCAGGCGCTGGATTCGGTCGAGAATTTAAACGCAGTGGAAGCGCTGCGCGTGCATATGCTGGGCAAGAAGGGCAGCCTGACCGCCCTTCTGCGCATGATGGGCCAGATGACGGCGGAGGAGCGTCCGCAGATCGGCCAGCTGATCAACGAGTGCCGGGAGCGCTTTACCCGGATGCTGGATGAGCGGCAGAAGGAGATGCAGAAGCGCGAGCGGGAGATCCGCATGCAGCTGGAGCAGCTGGATGTGACCGAACCGCGCCCGCTGCCCCAGACCGGCTGCGTGCACCCCAATACGCTCGTCCTGAACGAGGTGGTGGACTGCTTCACGGGGATGGGCTTCGAGGTGGTCGAGGGCCCCGAGGTGGAGCTGGACCATTTCAACTTTGAACTGCTGAACATTCCGAAGAACCATCCTGCCCGCGACGCGCAGGATACCTTCTATATCGACGATAACGTGGTGCTGCGCACCCATACTTCGCCGGTGCAGGCGCGCGTCATGACCACGCGCAAGCCCCCGATCCGCATCATCTGCCCGGGCCGCGTGTACCGCGCGGACGAGGTGGACGCCACCCACAGCCCGGTGTTCCACCAGATCGAGGGCCTCGTGATCGACGAGGGCATCTCGATGGGCGACCTGAAGGCCACGCTGGCGGCCTTCGCCCGCCGGCTGTACGGCGATGACATCCATGTGCGCTTCCGCCCGTCCTTCTTCCCGTTCACGGAGCCTTCCGCGGAAGCGGACCTGACCTGCGTCAGCTGCCGCGGCCAGGGCTGCCGCATCTGCAAGAACACCGGCTGGATCGAGGTGCTGGGCTGCGGCATGGTGAACCCGCACGTCCTCGAAATGTGCGGTATCGACCCGCAGCGCTATTCCGGCTTCGCCTTCGGCATCGGCCTGGAGCGCATCACGATGCTGCGCTACGGCATCAAGGACATGCGCCTGCTGTATGAAGGCGATCTGCGGTTCCTGCGCCAGTTCAGGCAGGACGTAAAGGAGGGCTGAGGCATGAAGGTATCGATGAATCTGCTGAAGCGCTACGCGCCGATCCCCGTATCGCCCGAGGAATACCAGAGCCGCATGATCATGACCGGCACCGGCGTCGAGGGCATCGACGACCTGAGCGAACAGCTGAGCGGCGTGGTCGTGGGCCGGGTGCTCACCTGCGTGCCGCATGAAAACAGCGACCACCTGCACGTGTGTACAGTGGACATCGGCAGCGGCGAACCGCTGCAGGTCGTCTGCGGCGCGCCGAACGTCGCCGCCGGCCAGCTGGTGGCGGTGGCCACCGTCGGGGCGAAGCTGCCGGGCGGAACGATCAAGAAGGGCAAGATGCGCGGCGTCGAAAGCTGCGGCATGCTGTGCTCCGGCCCGGAAATGGGCGTGCCGGTCGAGCTGTACCCGAGCGTCGGCGACGCGGGCATCCTGGTGTTCGCGGAGGAGTGGCCCCTCGGCACGGATGTGCGGGAGATCTTCGGCCTCAACGACCATGTGATCGATTTTGAAATCCTCGCCAACCGCCCCGATACGCTCTGCGCCTGGGGCGTCGCGCGCGAGACCGCGGCCGCCATGGGCACGGAGCTGTCCCTGCCGGCCATCGAGGTGCGGGAGACGCCCGGTACGGACATCCATGACTTCGCGAAGGTGGACGTCATGGACGCGGACCTCTGCCCCCGCTATGCCGCCCGCGTGATCCGCAACGTGCGCATCGGGCCCAGCCCCGCGTGGCTGCGCCAGGCGCTGTTCGCGGCGGGCATGCGCTCCATCAACAACATCGTGGATATCACCAACTTCGTGATGCTCGAGACCGGGCATCCGATGCACGCCTTTGACCTGGACAAGGTCGCCGGCAAGCACATCATCGTCCGCCGCGCGGCGCCGGGCGAGGTGCTGGTGACCCTGGACGGCAAGGAGCACGCGCTGAACGGCGGCGAGCTGCTGATCTGCGACGAGCACGGGCCGACCGGCCTGGCAGGCGTGATGGGCGGCGAGGAGAGCGAGATCACCGAAGGGACGCATACCGTCCTGTTCGAGGCGGCCGCCTTCGACCGCACGAGCATCCGCCTGACTGCCCGTTCCCTGGGCATCCGCACGGAATCCTCCGGCCGCTTTGAGCGCGGCGTCTCGCCCTGCACGGTGCTGGACGGCCTCAACCGCGCGTGCCAGCTGGTCAACGAGCTGGACGCGGGCGATGTGGTCGGCGGCCTGATCGACCTGTATCCCCATCCGGTCGTCCACCAGCCGGTGACGGCGTCCGTCGCCCGCATCAACCGCCTGAGCGGCGTAGAGCTGAGCGGCAGCCAGATGGTGGAAATCCTGCGCAAGCTGTGCTTCGACGCGTCGGTGGACGGCGATACGCTGACCGCGACCGCGCCGGACTTCCGGCAGGACGTGGACGGCGAAGCGGACCTGTGCGAAGAGGTGCTGCGCTACGCCGGGTATGACCTGATCCCCTCCACCCCGCTCAAGGGCGCGGCGGACGGCAAGCGCAGCGTGAACATGGCGCGCAACGACCTGATGCGCACCCTGCTCAGCGGCATGGGCTACTATGAGACCATGACCTTCTCCTTCATCGCCCACAAGAAGCTGGAGCAGCTGAACCTGGCCGCGGATGATGACCGGCTGAACGCGCTGCCCCTGCGCAACCCGCTGGGGGAGGACAGCGCCTTTATGCGCACGACCCTGCTGTGCGGGGTGATGACCACCGCGCAGCTCAACCAGGCCCGCGGCAACGACCAGGCCCGCATCTACGAGCTGGGCAAGGTGTTTGACAACGTGCACCGCACGGCGGAAAACCTGCCCTCCGAGTCCTATGATCTGTGCCTGTGCGCCTATGGCGAACAGGAGGATTTCTACAGCCTCCGCACGACGGTGGAAGCGCTCTTCCGCCAGGTGGGCGCGCCCTGCGTCATCGTGCCGGTCAGGGAGCCCTGGCTGCATCCGGGCCGCGCGGCGGCGCTGAAGGCGAACGGCGAGACCGTGGCCGTACTGGGCGAGATCCATCCGGATGTCGCGGAAGCGTATGAGCTGACGGGCCGCGTCTGCATCGCGGAGATCTCGCTGCCGAAGCTGTTCGCCGCGGCGCAGCCGATGGGCTATGTGAAGGCGCTGGCCAAGTTCCCCGCCGTGACGCGTGACCTGGCGCTGGTCGTGGCGGACGCGCAGCCGGTCGGCCCGATGATGGCCGCCATGCGCGACGCGGGCGGCAAGCTGCTGGAGGACATCGCCCTGTTCGACATCTTCCGGGGTCCCCAGGTCGGCCTGGGCCGGAAATCCGTGGCCTTCTCGCTGCGGCTGCGCGCGGAGGACCATACGCTGACGGACGAAGAGATCAACCGCGTGATGAACAAGGTGCTCCGGACGGTGTCCGAGGGCTTCGGCGCGGAGATCAGGGCTTAAGACGGCTTTTCCTCTCCTCCATGTCATTCATGGAGGAGAGGAAAACGAGTATCATACCGATCATTTGGTTCAATCAGGAAAGGAGGGAAGCCACATGCGCGGCAGGACGCTGCTGGGGATCGTATTTGCCATGGCGGTCGTGGGCCTCATGTGCCTTCCCTTCATTGTCAGCCGGGAACAGGCGCCCGCGGAGCCGGTGGAACGGACCGCGGTCACACCGGTGGAAACGGCTATCTGCCAGCCATGGACACAGACGGCGCCGGAGCCGCCTGCGCAGCGGGAGGACCGCGTGACGCCGGTCCCCGGCCTGGCAGCCGTGGTGACGGCGCCCATGGCGGACGCCAACGGGATGCCGATCCTGCGGATCTCCTACGTGCGGTCCAATTACCAGGCCTTCCGGCTGACGGGCTGCGGATAGGGCGGAAAACCTGTTTCCAGGCGCGTTGACGATCAAATCAATCCGAACAGGAGAGGATGAATCATTATGAGCAAGAAAGTCAAAACCAAACGTCAGGTCACGGCCAAGACGAAGGGCAGCATCGCCCTGTGCGTCATGCTGGTGCTGACGATCTGCCTGGCTGTGCTGGGCATCCGCGGCATCGACGTGCTGCCGCCCGACGGCCTGTACAAGATGCTGCCCTGGATCCCGACCAGCGCCGACAACTGGCCCGAGTCCATCGAGCGGGGCCTTGACCTCGAAGGCGGCGTGTTCGTCGAGTACCTGACCGAGCGGCCGGACGACATCTCGGACGATGAATACACCTACAGGATCGAGGCTGCCATGAGCATCATGACGACCCGTCTGACCAACCAGGGTTTCACCGAAGCCAATGTCTCGATGATCAACGGCAACGGCATCCGCGTGGAAATCCCGAGCGTGACCGACCCGAAGGCCGTCAGGGACCTGATCGGTACGGCGGCCAAGCTGGAGTTCCGGGCGCCCGACGGCACGATCCTGGATGGCTCCCACGTGATCCGCGCGTACCCGGATTCGAACAACCGGAGCAACAACTCCCTGAATACCGAGTACCAGATCGCTTTCCAGCTGGACAGCGAGGGCGCGAAGCAGTTCGCGGAAATGACCCAGAACAACATCAACAAGCAGATCAGCATCTACCTGGATGACAAGCTGCTGATGTCCCCGACCGTGCAGACCGCGATCACCGAGGGCAGCGGCGTCATCACCGGCAACTACACCTATGAGACCGCCCGCGCCATGGCCATCCAGATCCAGTCCGGCGCCCTGCCGCTGAAGCTGATCGAGGACAAGGTGGACACCATCAGTGCGACCCTCGGTACCGACGCGCTGCAGACGGCCCTGACAGCCGCCGCCATCGGCATCCTGCTGGTCATGCTGATCATGGTCATCCGCTACCGCCTGTCCGGCGTCGTCGCCTCCTGGGCGCTGGTGCTGTACATCATCATCCTGTTCTGGTTCGTGGCGATGCTGCCCGGC
>CACXEB010000366.1 GCA_902766515.1 uncultured Eubacteriales bacterium | reverse complement strand
GCTGCCGCGTTCCACCTGGAACTGGATCTGGTATTTCGGGCGGCTGTTGACCTCGACATACAGCACGTCGGGGGAAACGAGGGTGATCGGGGACAGGGGAATCTCGATGTCGAAATGCACGACCTCCATCAGCTTCTGCTGCCCCGACGCGGTCTTGAGGTAAGGCGTCATCGTGACGGTGTAGATTTCGTCCTCGATGTCCTCCTTGTCGGCGTACCACATATAGTCCGGAATTTCAAAGGTGGCGTATCCGCCGATCGCCAGGCTGGGGGTATGCAGTTCCTTGATGTAGATCTCGCTGCCGTCCTCCGCGGGGATGCGGATGATATGGGCGGGCTTGCCGTCATAGATGGAGGTGGAGATTTTGACGCGTTCCTGCAGCGACTCCGTTTCGGCGACGGAGAAGGGCGGCAGCTTGAAATAATACAGCCCGCCCATCGCCACGACGCAGACCAGCGCCAGCAGCAGGAAGGTGCGCAGCAGCCGAGTGTGCCGGTAGGGCCGGCGCATGTTGACCCGGGTGGGCTGGCCCTCGTGGTACAGCGACTGGATAGGCTGTCCGTTCCGCCCGAGGGGCGTATAGGCGCCGGTATCGGGGGCGCAGTCGTCGTAGTCGATGTGCTGCGCCGGTTCCGGCTGGGGATTGTTCGCGGCAAAGCTGCTGCGACGCTGCCGCTGGGCGGGCTGGCGAATCTCATCCATGTTGTCCACCACATACCAGCGGCGGGTGGTGGACTGCTGGATCCGCCCGGCCTTGCGGGCGCTGTAGGGCTGGGTTTCGAGCGTCCTCAGCCGGCGCTGCTCCTCCTGACCGCGCTGCTTGCGCTCGCGCAGGCGCTGCATTTCCACCGCCAGGGCGTCGCCCTCATCCTTCGACTTCTGCTGTTCGCCATTATCGTCAATGTCATAGATGATTTTTTCGCGCGCCGCGTCGCCGGCAAAGGCATCCTGCCAATCCGGACGTGTCTGTTCATCGGGGCTGAGCGGCTGTCCGCAGCGCATGCAGCGGGGCAAGGAAGCGCGGTTCCAGGCGCCGCAGGCGGGGCATTTCATGGAGACCTCCTGGAAAACTGATCGGTGTCGGGGTACGGGACGCGGTCCCGTTCACGCTTACCATTCGACGGCGCGGGGAGAAACCCTGTCCGGCGAGTTGTAAAAACTTGTCCGGATCGCCCGCGGAAGGGTCCTATTATTTTATCAAATCCGGCTGAAAACTGCAAGTTTAATTTGACAGTTTCCCGGTGAGCGGTTACAATAGAAACGCTTTGAAAAGCGAAGCCGGGCATGGTCCGGCGGCGCGGATTCAAAAGAGGAAGGAGCATGGATCGATGCGCAATATGAAATGGATGGCGGCGCTGCTGGCGCTGGCGGTCGCCCTGTCGGCCGGGCTGGCCTGCGCCCGGGATCTGACCATGGAAGAATTCATGAAAGCCAATGACGCCGCGGCGCTGCTCAGCCGCCATGAGTCGATCGCGCTGCTGCAGCAGATCGGCGAAGGCCAGAACGCGGTCTGGATGAACAAAGAATACCGCTATTCCGCGCACCGGCAGGACGAAAAGGTCCGCCAGGGCGATTCCGAGTACATGGCCACGGACAGCTGTTTCCTGATGCTGTTGTATTATCAGCTGCGGGACGGCGTTTATCCGGTCCCCATGATCATGCTGGACGCGGGCCTGGCGGAGAGCCCCCTGTACGACCTGGAAGCCGGCAAGAGCTCGACGCTGCTGTACGATCCCGTGACGACCGCCCTGGAGGAGGTCCGCAGCGTGGAGGAAAAGGACGGAAAGCTGGTGATGACGACCTGGCTGACCGGCGAGAACTTCCGAAACGCGTGGGAAGGCGAGTTCAACGAAGGCTGCTATGCCGAGCTGGTCTATACCATGGATGCCGAAACGCTCGAACTGCAGGAGGACGTGGAGACCGCCATGGACATCCACGGCAAGCCGCTGACCGACAGCCTGTACTACAAGCTGTTCGGCACGACGGTGCAGACGCGCCAGCAGGTGGTGTACGACGTACCGATGCCCAAGGAAGCGCAGGCAATGCTCGACATGATCGATGCCTATGTCCACGCGCCCGCGGAAGAACAGCGGACGGTGACCTTCGTGTTCGGGGCGGGGACCGCCGGGGAGCGGACCGTCAGTTCCACGGGCGCCAAGGGCTTCTCAGTCGCTTTCGCGTCCGGTGATTATGAGTACGACCTGTATTCGGACCCGGCGATGACCGTAGAGGCGGAGTCGGATGACCTGACCTCCGACGTCACCTATTATGTCAAAATTTACAGTATGGAGGACAGCATCTGACCATGGGTAACAACAAAAGAATCCTGTTTTGCCTGGCGCTCTGCGCCGTCCTGCTGGTGACCGCGGGCGCGCAGGCGCAGACCCGCTCCAAATGGGCGCACGCCTACCGGTACGGCGACCGGACGGAAGCCCGTGTCGCCATTACGGTGGATGACTGGTACGAGCCGAATGTCTGGCTGCCGCAGTTCATGGCGGTGGCGGAGGAATACGGTGTCAAGCTGACCCTGTACCCCAGCGGCTTCAACCTGAAGGTGGAGGACCGCGAGTACTGGCAGGCCGCCCTGGACGCCGGCCATGTGATCGGCTGCCACTTTTTCCAGCACAAGCGGCTGACCGAGCGGAGCTTTGAGCAGGTGCTCAAGGACCTTGAAAAGTATGAGAACACGCTGGACGAGGTCCTGGGCTACCACTACGAGTTCTACACGGTGCGTCCGCCCTTCGGCGCCGGCCTCGGCCAGGGCGGCAGCAGTCCCGTGGGCCGCTGGATCCACAGCGCCGGGTTTGACCACATCGTCCTGTGGGACATGGACAACACCAGCAACCTGAAGTACGCCCTCAGCCATATCAAAAACGGTTCCATCATCCTGCTGCACGCGAACGGCCCCGACCTCAAATTCTTCCGCTCGCTGATGGAAGGCCTGAAGGACCGCAACTACGAATACGTCACCGTCCACGACCTGCTGCACATCAACAGCCGGTACTATTACGTGGACTGAATCCCTGTTTCAGGGATCTGACCGGAATGCTGTTTCCAAATGCCACTCTCTGAATTCAAAACCGGCGCGGCCTCTGCGGCTGCGCCGGTTTTATGGTGCTTCCTGACAGAAGCGGAATGGTTGTCGGTTACTTCGCGTACTCTGTGCTGCGGGTTTCGCGGATCACGTTGACG
>CACXEB010000365.1 GCA_902766515.1 uncultured Eubacteriales bacterium | reverse complement strand
TACCTTGCAGATTTGCCGCCCGGGAGGGCCAAAGGCCCGACAGGCAAATCTGAGAGGGGGGTCCCGCAGGGGGGACGCCAGTCCCCCTACGATCAAGGTTCACAAAGTGAACCGTGGCATCTATTCCTCCTGGAACCCGCATTCCGGATGGCTTTCGATCCAGCGTTTGGCCCAGGCCTCCGTGCTGCCGCCGGCCGGCGCGAAGATGATGACGGCGCCGCAGCCCTCCAGCACACCATCGCCCATGGCACAGTCCCTGGGCAGGCGCAGCCGGGTCAGGCCGGTGCAGCCGCGGAAGGCATAAGCGCCTACCGAGCGGCAGCTGTCGCCGATCCGGACGGCCTTCACGGGCATGCCCTCGAACGCCGATTCCTCCACGGCGGTGACGCCTGACGGCAGGGTCATGTCCGCGGTGCCGAATTCGTACTTCCAGACGGCGGTCAGCACCGTATCGCCGGTCAGGGTCACCTTTTTCCCGGCGGGCAGGGTTTCCCCGGCGCCGTTCAGCCGCCAGCCGATGAAGGTGCCGCCCTCCGGCGTGTCGAAGCCGCATGCCGGCAGGGGATAGAGATCCTCCTGATACCAGTCAACCGGCGGCATCGTTCCGGAACCCCTGCCCGGCGCGAAGGTCACTTTGCAGGGGGTGCCGAAGACGGCAGCGACGATGATATCCTCTGTCACGGGATAGCTGTAGTCCGTCGGATAGATCTCCATGCCTTCCACGGGCATACAGCTCGTAATATCGTCCACTGTCTTGCCCTTGTGGATATTCCAGCCCCGGAGCGACAGGGCGCCCATGTCCCTCGTATCATCATGTGTATCCGTCAGCACAAAAGCCGAGCTCCTGGGCACGTCATACAGCAGCGCCGTCTTTTTGCCCACGGTTTGCCAGTTCACGACAACCACCGAGTAGATCGACATGCAGCCGCAGAGCGTGCAGATGCTGCCATTGTCCTCGTACTGGTGTTTCCCGGCGCCGAAGCTGTGCAGGCAGTACTTGCAGTCCGCCTGATGGGTTTCACGGTCGATTTGGGTATATTGTCTGTCGGCATGATCGCAGGGTGAAATGATGGCCGCGGATGCTTTCTGGCAGCTCTCCACGCGCTCATTCCGCAGCGCGGGGGACATTTCGACAGTGAAATTGCTGACCACCGCTTTGAGCCCGTCGCCCAGAACCAGGCTGCCCGGATCGCTTCCGCCGACCCCCGCGCCGATCGCGGCGCAATCGTTGCTCATGGCGCCGGACTGTACATAGCCTCCGAGTATGGTGACCGTACCGCCGTTCTGGCCCTGGCCGCCGCCGATGCCGGCCGCGCCTGAGCTGCTGAGGGCGCGGATCCGTCCGGAATGCACGGTCAGGCTGCCGCCCATGGGACCGGCGCTACCGCCGCCGATGCCGGCGTTGCCCTCCTCTGCGCTGGCTTCAAGCAGGCCTGAGCCGCCCGTCTGGCCCCAGATGGTCAGACTGCCGCCGCTGAGCTGGACACCTTTGGCGCAGGTCAGGGTCTTCCCGTCGCACAGGATCAGGTTCACATTCTTTTTGATGACCAGGCGCTCGCTGAGGGTGAAGTCTTCCTGCACCGCATACCAGCCGGAGGCGGAGCCGTCCGTGGGGATCTCGCTGATGTCCTTGTAAATGTTCGCGGATTTGGGCGTCCCGTTTTCGTCCACGTAGGGGCAGGCTTTCCCGATGATCCTGAGCCGCAGGGTAAAGCTGCAGGGCGCGTAGGTCGCCTCCTCCGTGGGCGTAAAGGTCACGGGCACAGACAGGGTTTTGTCCCCGTTCTCGGAGATGACGGCGCTGCCGCCCTCATTCGCGGAGAAAGTACCGGGGACCGTATAGCAATCATTCCCGTTCAGGGTGCCGGCATAGCCGTAGAAGCCCGCCTGCGCCAGGTAATCCGACACTTTGGCGGCAGGCCAGTCAGCCACGGCGCAGGTCACGGTCAGGATGCCGTCTTCGCAGCTCCAGTCGTTGGTTTTCATGGCCGGCCGCGTTTCGACTTTATGGATCACCGTCGAGGCGACCTCGCCGCAGCGGGTGCAGGCGGTCACGGTGGAGCCGGCCTTCCAGCCGACGCAGACGCCGCCCTCCATGACGGGCTCCGCCGCCGTTTCCGTGGTCTTCATGTCGTGACCCAGTGCGGGCAGCGTGATCTTCGTCCGGCTGATCTCTGCGCCGCACACGCTGCAATAGAAGACTTCATCAGCGCTGCCCTCTTTGACGCAGGCCGCCTCCGTGATGTTTTCAAGCGTCGGCTTCTCCGGCTTCGTATGGCCAAGCGGCGCTGTGGTCCTGTGCGTCCGGCTGATCTCGGCTTTGCATATGGTGCAGTAGAAAACTTCATCATAGCCGCCTTCCTTTGTGCAGGTGGCCTCTGTGATGTTTTCGAGCGTCGGCTTCTCCGGCTTCGTATGGCCGAGCGCCGCTGTGGTCCTGTGCGTCCGGCTGATCTCGGCTTTGCATGCGGTGCAGTAGAAGACCTCATCATAGCTGCCTTCCTTTGTACAGGCGGCCTCTGTGATGTTTTCAAGCGTCGGCTTCTCCGGCTTC
>CACXEB010000364.1 GCA_902766515.1 uncultured Eubacteriales bacterium | reverse complement strand
TGCCGTGATCGAAGACAAGGACGACAAGGACCAGATCGACGTCAACGCGATGGCCGACGATATGATGCAGGTCGTGGAAAACCTGGAAGACGAAGCAGCGGACGAGACGGAAGACAGCGAGAGCTGACAAAGGAGTTTCTATGTCGTCAATACCCTATGTCATTGAGGAAACCGGACGCGGCGAGCGCGGGTTTGATATCTATTCCCGGCTCCTGCGCGACCGCATCATTTTTCTGGGCAACGCCATCGATGACAACGTCGCGAACGTGGTCGTAGCCCAGCTCCTGTTCCTGGAGCGCGAAAACCCGGACGCGGATATTTCCCTGTACATCAACAGCCCCGGCGGTTCCGTCACGGCCGGCATGGCGATCTATGACACCATGAACTACGTCCGCTGCCCCGTGCGCACGGTGTGCATCGGCATGGCCGCGTCCATGGGCGCGTTCCTGCTGATGGCGGGCGAGAAGGGCAAGCGCATGGCGCTGCCCAACAGCGAGGTCATGATCCACCAGCCCTCCGGCGGCGCGCAGGGCCAGGCGACGGATGTCCGCATCCAGGCCGAATGGCTGCTGAAAACCAAGCAAAAGATGAACCGCCTGATGTCCGAGATGACCGGCAAGCCCCTGTCCCAGCTGGAGCTGGACGTGGAGCGCGACCATTTCATGAGCGCCCAGGAAGCGCTTGAGTACGGCATCATCGACGAAATCTTCCAGCCGCAGGCCAAAGGGGAACGCAAATGAAGAATGATATGCTTCAGGAGCCCCGCTGCGCGTTCTGCGGCAAAACGCAGGGGCAGGCGCGACGCCTGGTGGCCGGCCCCGGCGTCTATATCTGCAGCGACTGCGTGAGGCTGTGCAACGAAATCGTGCAGGACGACCTGGATTACACGCCGGAAGGGATGGAGAGCCTTCCCGTCCCGGCGGAGATGAAGCGCGTCCTGGATGAGTACGTGATCGGCCAGGACAAGGCGAAGCGCGCGCTGTGCGTCGCGGTGTACAACCACTACAAGCGCATCAGCGCCCGCCCGGGCAAGGACAGCGTGGAGCTGCAAAAGTCCAACGTGCTGATGGTCGGCCCGACCGGCTGCGGCAAGACCTACCTGGCCCAGTCCCTCGCCCGCATCCTGAATGTCCCCTTCGCGATGGTGGACGCCACGACGCTGACGGAAGCCGGCTATGTCGGCGAGGACGTGGAAAACATCCTGCTTCGCCTGATCCAGGCCGCCGACAATGACATCCAGGCGGCGCAGCGCGGCATCATCTATATCGACGAGATCGACAAGATCGCCAAAAAGAGCGAAAACGTGTCCATTACACGCGACGTCAGCGGCGAAGGCGTACAGCAGGCGCTGCTGAAGATCCTGGAAGGCACGGTAGCCAGCGTTCCCCCGCAGGGTGGACGCAAGCATCCCCAGCAGGAATTCATCAAGATCGACACGACCAACATCCTCTTCATCTGCGGCGGCGCGTTCGACGGCCTGGCGCAGATCATCGAACGGCGAGTCGGCAAGAAGACCATCGGCTTCGGCGCCAAGGTCGAAGGCGACAAGAATGTACACCTTGGCCAGGTGCTGTCGGAAATGCAGCCCGAGGATCTGCTGAAATTCGGCCTGATTCCCGAATTCATCGGCCGACTGCCCGTAACGGTCGCCTGCGATCCTCTGGATGAGAAGGCTCTGATCGACATCCTCGTCAAGCCGCGCAACGCGCTGGTGAAACAGTATCAGCGGCTGATGAAGCTGGACAATATCACCCTGAACTTCGATAACGAAGCTCTGTCGGCGATCGCCCGCAAAGCGCTGCTCCGGCGTTCCGGTGCCCGCGGCCTGCGCTCCATCATTGAGGACGCGATGCTGGATACCATGTTCTCGCTCCCCTCGCGAACCGATGTCAGCGCTTGCACGATCACCAAGGATGTGATCGAAAACGGCGCAAGCCCCGTGCTGACGCTGCGTGAGCCAACGCAGCCCGCCATCGTGCCGGTGCAGCAGGAGTCCCTGCTGAACGACACGGCCGCCAGCTCCAATCCGGAACCGGCCTGACGATACAAACGCTAAAATAACGGGAAGCCTGTCTGATTGACAGGCTTCCCGTTTTTAGTTGCCGAGAATTGCTTATTTTGCGTCCTGCGCAGCAGCGGTGCCGGCGCGGCGTCCCATGGTAGAATAAAGACCGAGGGAAGCAGCCAGGATGTAATTCTCGTTGTAGAAGTAACGGTTGGACATTTCGCCTGCCGCGTACAGGCCGGGGATGACCGTGCCGTCCTGACGGGTCACACGGCCGTCTTCGGTCGTGGTCACGCCGCCGGCAGAGCCGAAGGTCGTCGGATATACCTTGATGGCATAGAAGGGCGCCTTGCTCAGGTCCTTGAGGAAGGGCGCGGCCT
>CACXEB010000363.1 GCA_902766515.1 uncultured Eubacteriales bacterium | reverse complement strand
GCTGGCCATCGCCCTGCTGGCAGCCGGCGCGCTGGCCGGGGGAACGCTCGCTTCCGTGACCGACGCCGCGGAGGCGCTGCTGCTCGACACCCATAACGTGACGATCACGGGCAGCGCGACGTTCAAGCTCGACGGGGAACGGTTCAAGACGGCGGAGATCACCTATGTCCAGGACGGCACCGATTCCTTCTGGCAGGAAAAGCTGTCGACGCCGCGTTACCTGCGGCCCGACCGTGAGACGGGCTTCACGGTGATTGCCAACGGGTACGAAGTCTACGTGATGGAGCCCTTTACCCCCGGCGGGTACAAGGAGGGCTACATCACCGAGCAGGATACGGTGCTGCGCGACAGCCTGGAAGCCCGGCTGCTGATGTCGCTGGCCGGAACGGCCGCGTCCGTCGCGGAACCGGCGCTGCATCCCGAACAGAAGGACGGCGAGATCCGGATCACGGTCGCCGAGGGGGAGACGCCCCCGATCCTCAATGAGCTGCTGCTGATGGCGGGCCGCTTTGCCGGCAAACGCCTGTTTGGTTACGGGTTTGACGGCCCGGTCATCGACCATTCGTACTGGGGCCTGACCGAAACCCAGGAGATCTTTCTCCAGACCGAGGCGTGCCGTGTCCTCACGGCCAATGTCTCCTTCCGGCTGGACGGCAAGGGCCGCCTGGCCGGGGCGGAAGGCGCCGCGGGCGTGGCGCTGGTCTACGTGAACGGCGAGGAACACCGGCTGGACCTCGATTTCAGCCTGACCGCCGGCGAATACGGGACCAGCAAGGTCAAGGCCTTCGATCCGGACGACTTCCAGGTCGTGCCGATGGACCAGGCCCGGGAGCGGAACGAAGCGGCGGCGCGGGAAAACGCGATGACCGTGATGGCGGAGCGTGCCCGGGAAGCCTGGAAAGCCGCCGGATTTGAAGGCGCGGAACGGCTCGAAACGGAATTCTGGGCGATGAGCGACGGCCTGTTCGGTATCGGGATGAAGGATCCGCAGGATCCGGCAGACGACGGATCCTGGTATATCCGGATCACGGACGAGGGTACCGTGCTGAGCATGTCCGACTCGACCCGGGACAAGTATGAATCCTGGCCGGACCTCGAAGTCCCGGTGACGGCGGAACTGACCGACGACATGAGAAGCCGGATCGACGCCTTCCTCCAGGCCGTGACCCCCGGCCTTGAGTACGGGGAGCTGGTCCCCTACGCCCAGTACCAGTCCGGGGACGACGTGTACCTCGGCCTGATCTGTGAGGATCCGGAGTCCCCGGAGGATCCGAACTGGATCGACCTGACGGTCCGCCTGGCGCCTGAATGGGAGATCGTGGAGTATACCTGCGTGGGGAACGGATAAAGGAAGCCGCAAAAGAAGCGCTGCCATCCCGGAGCGAACCGGGATGGCAGCGCTTTTTTTCATTGGTTTTTACTTGAGCGCTTTCGCCTGGGCGATGGCCTTCAGCAGGGCGCCGAGGAGATCGCCGTGGGCGTCGGAGAGGGACATGGTGGCGCCGGTCAGGGCGTCGACATTGGCCTTTTCTTCATCCGTCAGGGCGTTCCACTTGGCGAGATCCTCTTCCTTGGTCGCGGTCTCACGGATCACGCGGCCGTTCGCGGCGGTCTGCCGGGCGAAGAAGTTCTGCAGGTCCTCCGCGGTCCTGCCGATGAAGAAGGCTTCGAAGATATCCATTTCCTGGGTCCAGGTGCCGCTGTTCATCTTGTACAGGCTGCTCAGGTCGCGCTTGGTGCGGAAGGCGGGCAGGGAGGCAGTGAAGGTCTCAGCCGTCTGCTCGAGCACGCCGTCCACCTTGCCGTCGCCGTCCTGATCCGCGTTGTAGCTCATGCCGGGCCAGCCGGGGAAGGCGTTGTCCTCCGCACTGTCGTGGTTCGGGGTGATGATCTCAAGGATGTCTTCCTGCGCGGCGGCCACCTTGCCGGCTTCGTCCAGCAGCGCGCCGGCCACGACCACGTTGAAGGAGTACACGGGCACGTCCTGGTCATCCTTGCCCGGGCCGAGCCGCGGGGTAACGACTACGCCGAGGCCGATGGAAGCGGCCGTTTCGGCGGCGATGGCTTCGGTGCTGTTCAGGGCCTTG
>CACXEB010000362.1 GCA_902766515.1 uncultured Eubacteriales bacterium | reverse complement strand
GGGCGCGCCGTTTTTCGTGATCACGACGCTTCCCTGCTCGTCCGCCATGCGCGCGACGCGGGAAAAGTCCCGGATCGTGTCGGAAATATCAACGGTCACATCAGGATTGATCTGCATTGAAACGCCTCCAAAACCATCGTATATGCCAAAAACGACCTGCGTTGCTTGATCCACAGGCCGTTCACCGGTTTAATCGAACGTATAGCTGATTCCTTCCCGTATAATCTTCTGCCAATTTTTCTCGTGACGGAGGACGCGGATGATAAAAACAGCTTCTCTGCTGTCATCCACAAAGTAGAAGATAATGTAAGGACCAAACAGTTTTCTGAGGATCAGCTTCTGTCGGTAATAGATTCCGGTGCCCGTATACATTCTGTATCCACTGCCAAGCGCTTCGGCCTCACGGTCAATATCAGCAGTGAACTGGTCGGATCGTTCCTGACTAAAGCGGAATTCAATATAATCCGCTATATCGGCGACGTCATAAATCGCTTCCCTGGACCAGACTACATCATAGTCACGCATTGATCGCCGCTCCTGCGTTTGACCTGTCCTGGCGGCGCTCGGCCCGGATTCGTCTGATTTCTTCCATCGCTTCTTTATGGGGCAACGTTTTACCGGCTTCGATGTCTTCCAAACCCCTGTTCAGCATTCTCAGGAGATTTGGATCCGTTTCAGACGCGTCCTGCACGATGATCTTCTCCTCGCTCATTCTTTAGGCCCCCTTCCGGGAAAATGATAACATAATCGACAGGATTACGCAAGACGGATTGCAAACGCGGCCGCCTTTCGAGTATAATATACATATCATCAGATATCGGAGGGACAGGCACAATGAAATTTGACGATCAGATCCTGCTGGCAGACGGTTGGCGGTTCTCCAAGGGAGACTGGCCGGACGCGGTTCAGATGGACTTTGACGACAGCGGATTTACGCCGGTGACCCTGCCGCACGACTGGCAGATCCTGGAGCCGCGGGACCCGCAGATGGAGATGGGGTGGTCCCAGGGATACTATCCGCGGAACGAGACGGCGTGGTACCGGCTGCGCTTCGACGCCCCGGCGGCGTGGCGCGGGAAGCGCGTAACGCTGAAGATCGACGGATGCCAGCGTTTTTATGAAATATACCTGAACGGGGAGCGCGTCGGCGGGCACCGGTACGGGTACGTGCCCACGCTGACCCCGCTGGACGGCTGTCTGCGCTATGGGAGCGGCAACGTGCTCGCCGTCCGGGTGAACAGTGAGCGCAACGCGGGGGATCGCTGGTACAGCGGCGCGGGCCTGTGCCGCGCGGTGTCCCTGCTGGTGGACGAGCGGGTATACCTGGTCCCCTGGGGCGTGTTCACGCGGTACGATCTGCGCGGCGCCGCGGCGAAGGGGACCGTCACGGTGGCATGCGGAAACGGGACAGGGGCGGATCAGCACGCCGTTCTGACCGTTTCGCTGGCCGGCGCGGACGGAGATCCCGTCTGGCGCGGCACGCTGGAGACCGTCCTGCCGCCGGGCGTCAGCGACCTGGAAATCCCCCTGGACATCGGACCTGTCCACCCCTGGGACGTGGAGGACCCGTACCTGTACCGGATGACGGTGACCCTGGAAAGCGAGTACGGCGCCGACCGCGCAGGGGAGACCGTCGGCTTCCGGTCCTTCGCGTTCGACGGAGATACGGGCTTCACCCTCAACGGACGGCCGATGAAGATGTACGGCGCGGACCTGCACCACGACGGCGGCGTATGCTTCGGCGCGGCCGTGCCCCGGGCAGTGATCCGCCGCAGGCTGTCGGCGCTGAAAAGGATGGGCTGCAACGCGATCCGCTGCAGCCATAACCCGCATGACGAGGCGCTGTATGAGCTCTGCGACGAGATGGGCCTTCTTGTCATCGACGAAGTCTACGATAAATGGTGCAATAGCCGCCTGTACTTCGGCGCGCTGTTCGAGGAGGACTGGCGGGACGACCTGAAAGCGATGGTGCTCCGGGACCGGAACCATCCCTCGGTGATCCTCTAGAGCCTGGGCAACGAGATCGAGGTGCAGTATACCGAATACTTCTACGAACAGCTGAAGGTGATGATGGCTTTCTGCAAGGCGCTGGACCCCACCCGCCCGGTCACCGAGGTGCTGGTCGGGTTCTGCGGCGGCGACATGGATGACCGCGCCCCGCTGGAAAAGAAGCTCAATGCGGCCCTCCGCTACGGGGAGATCGTGGACGTCTTCTGCGGCAACTACATGGAAAACTACTACACCGCCCTGCGGGAAGCGGGCATGAAGAAGCCGATCATCGGCACCGAGGTGTTCAGCTACTACCGTCACCAGGAACTGACCGCGACCGGCGTGATCCCCGCGTCCCCGTGGCGGGACGTGGATGAGCGCCCCTATGTCTGCGGCGGTTTCGTATGGGCCGGCGTGGATTACCTCGGAGAATCCACCGGATACCCCTGCAAGGGCTGGACGGGCTGCCCCATCGACAGCACCGGCGTCTGGAAACTGCGCGCCTGGCACCTGGCTTCGCAATGGTCGAAGGAACCCATCCTGAAGCTGGGCGTCCTGGACGCGGAACCGCTTCCCTGGGACGGCGCCTCAAGCATGTGGGGTTTCCCCAATATGACCGATCACTGGAACTATCCGCCCCAGGACCGGATCGTGCATGTGGCCGCAATGACCAACTGCGACGAGGTCCGCCTGTACCAGAACGATGATCCCGTGCGGATCGGGAGACCCGACGCGCCGGACCGGCTGGCGCACATCTATGTCCGCTACCGCCGGGGCACCGTCCGCGCCGAAGGCTGGAAAAACGGTCAGAAGGTCGCTGAAACCGTCCTGCGCACGGCTGAAGGCCCACGTACCCTCGCGCTCACCTGCGATCCCGCGGCGGACGAAGGGCTGCTGCAGATCGACTGCCAGCTGCTGGACAAGCATGGCCAGCCCTGGGTCCACGGGAACCCCGAGGCGCAGATCCGCGTGGCGGGTCCCGCGTCGCTGGTCGGCCTTGATTCCGGCGATTTCATGCGTGATTTCGACCCCCGATCCGACCGCTGCGTGATGAAAGACGGTCACCTGACCGCCTACGTCCGCCGCAGGGGCGCGGGGGAGATCCGGGTCAGCGCCTCGGTGTGTGAGGGCATTACGGGCGAAATACGGTGTCACGGTTCACTTGGTGAACCGTGACCGTAGGGGGGACTGGCGTCCCCCCTGCGTGACCCCCCTGCAGATTTGCCTGTCGCCCCGTTGGGGCTCCCGGGCGGCAAATCTGCAAGGTACAAACGGCTGACGCCGTTTGGTCCTCGCACCGTACATGCCGCTGCTGCGGATTACAGTCGGAGGGTGC
>CACXEB010000361.1 GCA_902766515.1 uncultured Eubacteriales bacterium | reverse complement strand
TCCTTCAGGATGTTGAGCGCCATCAGCGCGGCGACGCCCTGGCCGTTGGGCGGGATCTCGCAGACCTGGTATCCCCGGTAATCGAGGCGCAGCGGTTCCACCCACCGCGCTTCGTATTCCGAGAGATCTTCATAGCGCAGGTATCCCCCGTACCGGCGGCTTTCCGCGTCGATTCTGCGGGCAAGGTCCCCGGTATAGAAAGCGTCTGCGTCCGTCCGGCCGATCGCTTCAAGCGTGTCCGCATGCCCGGGCAGGCGGACCATCTCCCCCGCCCGCGGCGCGCGTCCCTCCGGCGCGAACGTGCGGTACCAGGCGTCAAAGCACGCTCCGTCCAGCGCTTTTTTGTAATGCGCGAAGGCGTGCTGCCACCCCTCCGCCAGGTTCGGGGCGCAGGGATAGCCCTCGCGCGCATAGGTGATCGCCGGCTTCAGGTTGTCCGACAGGGAGCGCCTGCCGAAGCGGCGGGTGACTTCCGCCCACGCCTTCGGCGCGCCGGGCACCGTCACCGGCGTCCACCCGTTCACGGGCATCCTGCCGTCCCGGTCCTGGCGATCGTCAAGGACCCGCTCAATGGAGATCCCCATCGGCGCGGGACCGCTCGCGTTGAGCCCGTACAGCTTCCCGTCGCGCGCGCTCCAGATGAGGGCGAAAGCGTCGCTGCCGATGCCGTTGGCCGTCGGCTCCGTCACGGTCAGCGAGGCTGCCGCCGCGACCGCCGCGTCCATCGCGTTGCCCCCGCTGCGCAGGACCTCCAGCCCCGCCGCAGCCGCCAGCGGGCTGGAGCAGTTGACCATCCCGTTCCGGGCATAGACCGGGTACCGCTGGGAGGGATAGCGCTGGGAGAGGGGATCAAAGTTGAAAATCATGGCAGCGTCCTCCGTCAGCGGAGCTTCTCCGTGCACAGGACGGCGTCCTTGTACAGGTTCATCAGCTGCTCCTCGATGATTGCCCGCTTGCCGCCGTACAGGAGGGTCAGCAGGTGGCGTTCGGCGGACAGCAGGCTGTCCAGGGATGTACGCCAGGCGGCGATGGCCGGCTTGCGCTTCTCAGCGGCGGCCTCATAGAGGGGATTCATGAGGTCGTCCAGCGCCATCTGCCACACCACCGCGGCACGGCTGAAGGCCACGGCCCGGTTTCCGGCGCTGACGGCCATCCGCGCCGTTTCTTTCAGCGCCGCGGTGCCGGCAGCGTCGAACCGTTCGACGACCGTACTGTCGCTGCCTTCAAGGCCGGAGATCTCCCGTCCGTTGGTTTCATGCTTTTCCGTGGATTCCAGGGCGGCATGCTGCCCCGTGAGACTGCCCGGCAGGTCTTCCGGCATGGTGTGGATGGCGCAGCACAGCAATGCGCACCTGATCCGCAGCATTTCCGCCAGGGCGGCGTATTTTGCGGCGCTGCCGAAGGCTTCGATGGCGGCGTACAGCTGTTCGCGTTCCGCCAGCAGCGCTTCCCTGCGGGTGCCGGTAGCGGCGGCCAGCAGCATATCATACATCCTGTCCGTTTCCGCACGCATCCGGTCGGTGTCTTCCATATTCACCGCATCCGCGTATGTGGCGGTGTACGCGTCAAAGAAGGCTCTTGCTTCCATGACAGCGCTTTTGGCTTCAGAGTCGCCGGCCGCATAGAGGACCGCGTACTGCTTTTCCAGCTCCCCGCGCCAGATTTCCACCGCTTTGACCCAATCGCCCTCCTGCGCGGCGGCTTCGGCGGCTCGGGCGGCAGGCAGGTGCTCCGCGCAGGCGCGCAGGGTATACCGCGCTTCCGTATCGCCCAGGGCATCAAGGGTCAGGCGGCAGGCATCACCCTCCCGGGGCAGCAGGTCCGGGTCAAAACCCGAAGGGTCCGTGCCCCGGAGTTCGGAGGACACCGTACTGATCAGCGGCATGCAGGGCATGCCGTCGTCAGTGTGATAGGTAAGGATGGCGCTGTTGACCAGGAACGGATGGACGGCGTCGCTCTCCTGGACGGTGTAGGTATAGGCAAAGGTCTCCATCGCCCCGGGCGCAAGGCTGTCCAGAGTGGCGATCGGGGTAAATCCCGCCAGGCTGTCGGTGAGGATCAGGTCCTTGAGCGCCGCGTCGCTCGTGTTTCTGACGGTGATCACATAGTCGACGGCCTCGCCCGGCAGGTAATACGCTCCATTCTCAGGCGAATGCGCCTCGGCCTTGGCCAGGATGCCGTCGTTCGGGACGTCATCGTCCTCCTTGCCCGTGATCTTCTGGGTCGGGGCGGTGGCCTCGTTGCTGGGCCAGCTCTGGGGATGGCCGTCCGCGTCCTTGCCTTCGGCCACGGCGGCGTTCTTCACATAGCCCACCACGTCTTTTTCATACGCTGTGACAATGTGGTCCGGCACGCTGCACGTCACGGTCTCCGCAGGGGCGATCTCGCTGAAGGTGCCCACGATCACGCCTTTGTCGGTGACGGTGACGTCCGTGATGGGCGCTTCGGTGGTGTTCGTCGCGGTCAGGATCCAGTGGATCGGCTCGCCC
>CACXEB010000360.1 GCA_902766515.1 uncultured Eubacteriales bacterium | reverse complement strand
GCTGTTGCCGCCGTCGAACAGGTCCGGATAGGAGCCGCTCGCCAGACGGGTGCTCAGGGTCTGATCCAGGTCGCCGGTGAGGTAGGTAAAGTTGAACTTGATGCCGAACTTTTCCTCGATCAGTTTGTAGATCTTGTTGTTCTCATCGGGCTGATCACCGGGGTCGCCGCGGAACACGGTCAGTGTGATGGGCTCAAGCGCTTCTTCAGCCATCACGATGGGCACCAGGGACAGGATCATCGCCAGTGCCAGCACAGCAGCCATCAGTTTCTTCATGGTTTCGACCTCCTCATATAATCTGAGCATTCCGCTCATTTGTTGTAATTATGCCAGCAACAGGTGAGCGGAGCAATGGAAAATCAGGTCATAACTGCTCAAATTTTGCGCAATATCTGCTCACCATTGGATTTCATCCGCAGCGCTTATCAGACGAAAAACGCTGCATATTCTGATGTTTTCACAGCATGATCAATCCTCGCGGCAATTCTGTGCATGTATAATCTGGTACGATTGACATTGATCCGGGCGTTTCCGGTTCTCACGGGGATTGATTTTCCGGCCGCTTCGTGCGACAATATGTGCATCCGTACCCCATACGGTTTCACAGAATTGACATCAGGAGGCGCATGAAATGAGGCGTAAAGTTAAAACGGAAAACGGATGGGTCGTCGGCCTGCCGGCATCAGATCCGCGCATCACCAGCTATAAGGGCATTCCCTACGCCGCTCCCCCGGTGGGCGAAAACCGCTGGCGCGCGCCGCAGCCCTGTCCCGACTGGACCGGCGAGCTGCAGGCCTTCGCCTTTTCCCCCATTCCCATGCAGGCGCCCATCAGCGCCGACCCCAAGAACCTGTATGACCGGGAATGGCATGTGGACCGGCAGATTCCCATGAGCGAGGACTGCCTGACCCTGAACATCTGGGCGCCGGCGGATGGCCGGCGGCGCATGCCGGTTTTCGTCTGGTACTTCGGCGGCGGCCTCCAGGTGGGCTACAGCGCCGAGATGGAGTTCGACGGCGAGCGGATCGCCCGCCGGGGGATCGTGGTGGTGACGGTCAACTACCGGGTCAATGTGTTCGGCTTCCTCTGCCATCCGGATATCACCCGCGAATCGCCCGAAGCGCCGGCCAATTTCGGCTTTCTGGACCAGCAGGCCGCTACGCGCTGGGTCAAGCGGAATATCGCGGCCTTCGGCGGCGATCCGGACAACATCACGATCGGCGGCCAGTCCGCCGGCGGCATGTCCGTGTCCGCCCAGATGACCTGCCCGGAAAACAAGGGCCTGTTCCAGCGCGCCATCATCCAGAGCGGCGCCTTCGCCCCGCCCTATCCCTTTGAGTTCGGCCTGTGCAACGACCTGGCCGACGCGGAGGAGCGCGGCCGCGCCTTCTTCGACTTCATCGGCGCGCACAGCCTGGAGGAGGCCCGGCGGATCGACGCTGCAACGCTGCGCGACCAGGCGCTGCGCTGGGATGGGATCCACGGCTGGGGCAAGACCTTCGGAGAAGCCGTCGACCACGTCTTCTCCCGCCGGAACAGCCAGCAGTGGTTCCTGGATCCGGACCGGCTGCCCGTCCCGGTGCTGCTGGGCCATACCTCCAGCGAGTTCACGCATACGCCGCCCGTCCGGGACGAGGCAGAGCTCCGCGCCTTCGCGGAAAAGACCTTCGGGGCCGACGCGGACCGCTTCCTGGCCTGCTTCCCCCATCCTGCGGACGCGGACGCGATCGCCCGGACCGGCGCGGTCAACACCATTGAGTTCGCCATCCGCGCCGCAGCGGAAGCCCAGCGGCGCGGCGGCCCGGAGCAGCTCCTGTATTACTACATGTTTGACGCGGACATTCCCGGCTGGGACAAGCCCGGCACCTTCCATTCCGTCGACCTCTGGTTTTTCTTCGAGACCCTGGCCAAATGCTGGCGGCCCTTCCGCGGCGTACATTATGACCTGGCCCGGCAGATGTGCGACTACTGGTGCAACTTCATCCACACCGGCGATCCCAACGGCGTGGATTCCCAGAACCAGCTGCTGCCCGCCTGGCCCGCCTTCAACCCCGCCGATCCCGTGCGGATGCGCTTCGCCGAAACTGCCGAGCCCGAAGCCTGCCCGATGCCCCCGCTCGAAGCCTTCCTGCTCAATCGATACCTGGACCGGGTCTGAGCCCCGAAACCATAAAAGAGGCCGTTGCGATTGCAACAGCCTCTTTTATGATGGAACCGATTCGATTCGGAAAGCAGTATTACTTGATTTCGACGGTCGCGCCGACAGCAGC
>CACXEB010000359.1 GCA_902766515.1 uncultured Eubacteriales bacterium | reverse complement strand
GGTATCGCCCGCCATGCAGGCCCTGCGCTGCTGGGAGAACATCGCCAACCTGGGCCTGATGGATTACTACGTGATGGGCAGGCTGGACAACCATGAGGACAAATCCGGCTACGAAGAGGTCAAGCGAGCCTTTGCCTATCACAAAGCTCACGAGGCCGCATATCGCGGCATGTGGCCCCGGGCGGACGTGCTGCTGATCCGGCAGGGGGCCTATGAGCCCTCCCCGGACGGGCTGGGCTGGATGCGGGCGCTGAGTGAAGGACATTTTCTGTTTGACGAGGCCGAGCCCAACCTGCTGAATGACCGGGCGGAGCTTGGCAAATACCGGGCGGTAATCGTCTCCGGCCTGCGGAAGCTGAGCCGTCATCAGGCGGCGCTGCTGGATGTTTATGCAAGGCAGGGCGGTACATTGATCGTGGACGGGCCCACCGCCCAGTATGACGAAACCGGCGAGGAATACGCGGCCTGCCCCATCGAATCGCTGGGAATCGAGCGCGTCATCGCCCGCCAGGAGGACATGGTATCCGCTATGCTGAAAATCGGCGAAGCCGACAAACCGCTGTTTCCCTCCTTCCCGGACAGCAGCCTATTGTATATCGGGGACGATTGGGTGGACGCCGCCTACGCCCCGAAGGTACAGGGCCATCTGCGCCTGATCCCGCCCCACATGTACGGTCCTCCGGAACGCTGTTATTACACTGAAATAACAGATGCGCCCGGCGTCACCTGCCATATCTTCGGCAAGGGAAAAGCCATTCATATTCCTTGGCGGCCCGGCCTGCTGTACCGACGGGATGGATACGCCAACACTTTTTGTTTTATGAAGGACGTGATCCAGCGCCTGGCGGGCGCAACGCCCGTATCGGACGCCACGCCCATGCTGGAAATCACCCTTGACGAAACGGCGGATCAATCCCGCGCGCTGCTGCAATTGGTCAATGCCACCGGGCATTTCAGCACCTCTTATTTCCAGCCTGTGCCCCTCCAGAATCAGATGATCACCGTGCCAATGGCCAAGAAACCTGTGCAAGTGGTCAGCCTGGTGACGGGAAGCGAGCCGGCATGGAAATATCAAGACGGCCTGCTGACCGTCCAC
Organism: uncultured Eubacteriales bacterium; assembly: GCA_902766515.1. The sequence continues at coordinate 1,422 of CACXEB010000359.1, read as the reverse complement.
GCCGACTGCGAAGGGTATTTCAACTGCTACCATATCCAATGCGAAGAAGACGGCCATGCGAAGCATTCATAAGGTGGTGGCCACCATCCGCTATTCGCCGGAGCAGATGGCCCAGGTGCGCTCCTTTTTCCCGGAGGCTGCTTTTGTGCAGGTGGATCGCAGCGATACCGATACCCTTCTCAAGGAATTGAAGGACGCCGACGTGGCCCTGGTGTCCGGCGATCTGGACGACCGTTTTTTAGGCGATAACCAGTTGAAATGGATTCATTGCGATCACGCGGGCCTGGCCCAGTCTGCTAAACCCGAGCTGTTTGATCGGGGGATCCTGCTCAGCGGAGCGGCAGGACGTTCTTCGCCCGTGCTGGCAGAGCATGCCATCTATTTTATGCTGGCAGCCTGCTACCATACCCGGGAGCTGCTGCATGCCCAGGATAGCCATCAATGGGGCGTGGCGGATCAGTCCGCCTGGCACGGTCTGTATGGCCGCACCGCGGGCCTGGTGGGCATGGGCAACAACGGCAAAATGCTGGCCAACCGGCTCCGTGCCCTGGGCATGCGCCTGATTTCCTGGGATCGGACATATCAGGAAGGCTTTGAAGATGTGGAACAGCGGCTTTCCTCCGATCCCCATGCCCTGACCGAGCTGGTTTCCCAGTCGGATTTTATTTGCCTCAACCTGGCGCTCACCGATCAGACTTATCACCTGTTTGACCACGCGCTGTTTGCCCATGTGAAGCCGGGAGCAGTGCTGGTCAATATGGCTCGCGGCGCGCTGGTGGACACAGCGGCGCTGATGGAGGCGTTGGATCAGGGCATCCTTTCCTGCGCCGGGCTGGATGTGTTCGAGCAGGAGCCCCTGCCCGCTGACCATCCCCTGTGGGATTACAAAAACGTGTACATCACGCCCCACGTGACCCCGCAGGTGCCGGACCGCACGGGAAACTGCATAGCGATTTTGAAGGAAAACGTCCGCCGTTACCGTGCCGGGGAACGCCTGCTGAACCAGGTGGATCCCGGGGACGCTTACCATGCCAGATAAGGAGGACAGGATGGATTATCCGGCGTTGATAACGCTTTTGCGAACCGAAACCACCGTGGAAAAAATCGATTCCCGGCGGGAGGAAATCGCCCAATGGATCCCGGAATGCCGGATCATGTTTGATTATGATCAGCAGCATCCCCATCACCCCTATGATCTGTGGATGCACTGCCTGCATACGCTGACCGCGCTGCCGCGCAATATCGACGACGATATGCTGTACCTGGCCGCGCTGATCCACGACATCGGAAAGCCTGCCGTCCGGCAAGGCGATTTCTCCCCGGATCATCCCGGCGGCATGTACCATGGGCACGCGGCCAAAAGCGCCCAGATCATTCGGGAACAGGTCATTCCCGGCATGCTGGCCCGCAATGTCCCCCTGG
>CACXEB010000358.1 GCA_902766515.1 uncultured Eubacteriales bacterium | reverse complement strand
GGTGGGCACCCGCTTGTCCGGCCGCCAATGATCCCAGCCGCCAAGCACCTCCTGGATGGAATAGTCCGCCGCCTCCACCGCTGTCATACGCTTTTGTCTGGGATGGCGGGTGGATTGATTCGCCCGGGCCCCGGTGGTGCCGAATTCGGCATATCGTTCCGTGACGGGTTTGGCTTCATCCCAATCGGAAAAGCCCTGGGGCGAAACATGCTCATCCATTTCGCAGTTCAAAAATACCGTGCGGGAAAACTTCCGCCAGGGACGGCCGAGAAATGCCTGGCCCACCCCGCATTCACCGGTCAATTTGCAGTTGTGAAACACCAGGCCGTAAGGCTGCTCCTCCGGCGTGTTGGCGGCGGTGTACAGCCCGCCCCGGGCGTTCATGAACAGGGTGCAGCGCTCAAACCAGCAGCGGTACGGGCCGAAGATGAAGTCCACGTCGCCCTGGATATAGCAGTCCTCGAAGTACTCCCGGCTGTGGGTCGGCGGGCAGTCGCCGCAGGATTCCACGCACTCGGCGTCGCTGACCCGGGGCGCGATATCCGCCTCCACCTTGGGCATCAGCGGGCCGGTAAACAGCGTGTCCTGGTGGGCGATCAGGCGGCAGTTGCGGTACACGCCCCGGTCGCCCGCGGCGTACAGCGCCACGGCCTGGCCGACCACCGAGCCATCCCCGGCGTCGTTGCGGATGGTCAGGTTTTCCACCTCGACATTGCGGCCGGTAACGATCATGGTAAAGGACAGGAAGGTGCCGCGGTCGCTGCCGTCCGGATTCGGGTCCTTGGCGCAGGCGCTGTGCGTGATGACGGTCCGGTCACGGGCCTCGCCGACCAGACGCAGGTTATCCTTGTTGACCACGACGCGCTCGTGGTATTCGTCCATCCGGATCAGCAGGATAGTCGGCGTGCGGCCGCCGCCCGGCACGGCGTCAATCGCCGCCTGGATCGAAGTAAAGTCGCCGCTGCCGTCTTTTGCGATGATGTACATAGCCATATGCGTTCCCTCCCCCTGATCAGACCAGGCCGAACCCGCGCAGGCCGTCCGCCGCGATCTGCGCGAACGCCTCCGCGCCGGCCCGCTGCGTATGCGTGTCGTCCGTCTGTCCGTCCGGATAGGCCGGATACACGCCCGCCGGCACGTGCATGAACAGCTTTTTGCTCGCCTCGTCCCCCAGCTGCGTCACCAGTTCGAAGCTCTTCCGGTACACGTCGATCATGGGCACGCCCATGGTACACGCGACCGTCCGCACGGCGTCCGGATAATCCCCGTGGGAGGGCTGCAGGACGCCGTCCCGCCAGTAGCGCCGGCAGATCGGCGTCAGCAGGACCGGCTGCGCCCCGTACAGCCGCGCGGTATTGACGTAGATGGCCAGGTTGCTCATAAAGCTCGTCCACGGGTCCGTATGCCGCCAGACCAGGTCGCTGCCGTCATTGTGCGTGAACTGGATCAGCAGCAGGTCGCCCGCGGCCAGCGTCTTTTCGATGTCCTGCAGCCGGCCCTCCGACAGGAACGATTTGGTGGAGCGTCCTCCGCGCGCCCGGTTGTCCACGTGCGCGCCGGGCAGATACTGGTCCAGCACCTGCCCCCAGCCGGTGATCGGCGCCTGTTCCGGCGTGTAGCTGGCGGCGGTCGAATCGCCGCAGATATAGATCGTCATTCGATAACCTCCCGGATCTTCAGATGAGACGCATCCGTCTCTCCTTACAGTCTCCCTGAACAGTATTATGATGCGCCGGACCGGCTTTGTCAAGCAAGAAAACGGGGACCGCCGGCCGAAGCCGGCAGTCCCCCTGGGGTTGAAAGCAGTATGATACTGATTGACGTCTGAACCATGTGCAGATGCAAGATGGATTTTTCGTTCCAGCCAAGTGGAGCGAAGGGAGGCGTAGCAGCGCTACGTCGACCGCAGCGCAGCGCGGCTGGGGCGAAAAAGACACTTGCAGATGTATATGGTGAAGACGGAAAGCAGTATTACTTCCCGCGGCTGATGAAGCCGTCATAGGCGGCCTGGTACGCGGCGATCAGGTCTTCGATGCCCATCTTCTGGAGCGTGTCCATGTAGTTGTCGAAGTTGGTCAGCGGTTCTTCGCCGGTGATGAACTTCCTGGTCATGTCGTTGATGTAGGTGTTGATGTCGTCCAGCTGCGGCGCGGCGGCCTTCTGGGCGTCCACGCTCAGGACGATCGCATCCGGATACTCCAGGGCGTTGCTCGCTTCGCCCCACAGCTTCGCGGAATCCACATAGTGCTGCTCACGGGTGGAAGCCAGGTAATCGCCGGCGCCCCAGCGCGGGAAGCTGACGTGGCTCATCGCGTAGCGGTACTTGTTGGCGAACGCGCCGTCATAGAAGTTCTCGGTCATCTGGTTGGCCCATTCGGTCTCGTGCTTGACGCCGTTCTCGTCCACGGTGTAGGTGCCGTGGCCCTGGGTCCACTCCAGCGTGTCGTTGATGGGGTCGTCTTCCTCGGTGCCCCAGGTGGTCAGGTTGGTGCCGGCCTCGGTGTACATGGTGTCGATCAGGCGGGCAGCCGCTTCGACGTTCTTGCAGTCCACGGTGATGACGGTGGTGAACCGGTCGCCGTAGCCGATGTTGTAGTCAGTGCCATAGACGTTGCCGTTCGCGTCAGCAATCCAGGGGAAGGCCACGAAGTCCGCTTCGGGGTTCTTTTCCTGGACCTGGGGCAGGCGCTGCTCCCAGTAGTTGCTCAGGCCCTTCCAGGTGCCCGCGAGGTCAGCGTAGATGTTGGCGTCCTTCTCGTTGTCGCCGGCCAGGCTGCCGTCGTCCAGCCAGATGTCCTTGATCAGGCCTTCGGAATACCACTTGTTCATGGTCTCCAGGTATTCCTTGTAGTTCTGGGTGTACTCGCCGATGCCGACCTTGCCGGTGGCGGGATCGATGTACGCGCCGTTCAGGATGTCATAGGCGGGCATGAAGTAGGTGTAGCCAGCGGCACCGGCATCGAACGGGATTTCATCCTGCTCGTTGTTGCCGTTGGGGTCCAGGTCACGGAACGCGACCAGCATTTCATACCAGCCGTCGATGGTGGTGGGCAGCTCTTCGATGCCGACCGCTTCCATCCAGTCCTTGCGGCCCTGCAGGCCGTACCAGGTGGCGGCGACCTTCTCGTCCGGGGTGCTCAGCGGGTTGATGACGGTGAAGTACAGATAGTTGCCGTTCTCATCCATCAGGGTGTTCGCCACTTCCGGATGCGCTTCGAGCAGCGCCTTGTAGTTCGGCATGTACTGGTCGATCACGTCGTTCAGCGCGATGATGATGCCGTCCGCGTACAGCTGGCTGACGCCGCCGGCATACATGTTGTTGTGCTGGGCCTGGATGATGTCCGGGTAGTTGCCGCTGGACAGCATGGCCAGGTACAGCGTCGGCTGCTCGTCGCGGGAGCCCAGGATCGGCTGCCACTCGATCTGGACATCCGCCAGCTCCTGGATCTTCAGCATGCCGACCAGGCCTTCGTAGATGTAGGGCTCATACACGCTGTTGGAGAAGGGCAGCAGGGTGTAGGAGACCTTGTCGGCCGCCAGCGCGGTGCTGCACAGGGCGAGCAGCATGCACAGGGCCAGCGCCAGAGAGACGATTTTCTTCATACAAGAAAACCTCCTTTAATAATATTTCCAGCGGCTCTGCCGCTTGGGAACGGAATCACATGCCCGTCAGGCCGGACCGCTCGACGCCCTCCATAAAGCGCCGCTGCAGGATCAGGTAGGCGATCATGATGGGGATGATGCACAGGAAGGTGGCCGCCATCAGCATCGCCTCGTTGAAGACGATGCCCTCCAGGTCGTTCACCTGGATCATGGTGTGGTTTTCCTGGTTCAGCAGCTCGTACAGGCTGGGCAGGATGCTGGGCAGCATCCGCATGTCCGGCTTGGTGTTGATGTAGATGCCCGGCTCAAAGTAGTCGTTCCAGTGCCAGACCAGGGACAGCACGCAGCAGACCAGCATCGGGGCCTGCGCCATGGGCAGCATGATGCGCGCGTAGGTGCGGATCGGGCCGCACCCGTCCACGCGGGCGGCCTCCTCCATCTCATAGGGCATGCCCATGAAGAACTGCCGGAACAGGAAGATGAAGAATCCGCCGTTCAGGCCGAAGCCGAAGAAGGTGGGCACCAGCAGCGGCGCGAAGGTGTTGAGCCACTTCCAGTCCGAATACTGCTTGTACAGCGGGAAGATGATGACCTGCACCGGGACGATCATCATCAGGATAACGATCACGAAGAGGGCGTTTTTCAGCCGGAATTTGTAGCGCGCGAACGCGTAGCCGGTCAGCGCGCAGGAAAACACGTGGCCGACCGTGCTGACTGCGCAGACCAGCACGTTGTTCCACACATAGCGCTTGAACTGCATGCGCCTGAACGCGATGTCATAGTTGCTCCAGGTCATCTCGCTGGGGATCCACTTGACGGTGATGTTCACCAGGTCGTCGTCCGTCATCAGGGACTTGACGATCATCGTGATAAACGGGTACAGGAAGATAAAGCTCAGCGCGCTCAGCAGGAAATAGAAGGCGAGGCGCACGATGAAGGTGCGGGTGCGCCGCAGGTACTTGCTTCTGTTCTGGCCGCGCCTGGCGGCTGTCTCAGTCATACGGTGCGTCCCCCTTCCTCAGTATTTCGCGCCCGAGTCATACATGTGCCGGCGCATCAGCACGATGCAGGCCAGGCACATGAGCAGCGCGAACGCGAAGTACAGCCAGCTCATGGCCGCCGCGTACTCAAACTGCTGGTTGGTGAAATTCATCTTGTAGATATAATCCACCAGCGGGTTGGTCGTATCGGTAAAGAACGCGACGATGGTGTAGACGACATTCATCATGATGACCGGGGCGATCATGGGCAGGGTGATCTTCCAGAACATCTCCCATTCGGTGGCCCCGTCGACCCGCGCGGCCTCATACAGCGATCCGGGGATGCCCTGCAGCCCCGCCAGGAACAGCACGATCTGCACGCCGCTCTTCCACAGCACCACGGTGATCCGGTCCAGGAAGCTCTGGACCAGCTCCGTCATGCTGACCCCCAGCATGTCCGCGATCAGCTTGGGCACCGCGATGCCGGTGGTGACCGTCGTGCCGTCCACGCCCATGCCCAGCAGCTGCTTCATGATGTAGCCCGTGCCCAGCAGCACCGGGATGAAGAACACGGTGCGGAAAAACCCGCGCGCCTTCATCTTGCGGTTGATCAGGATGGCGATGACCAATGAAAACACCATGCACAGCGGCGTGTTGATCAGCGTGTCCGCCACAACCTGAAGGAATTTGGGCACAAAATTGATGTCATAGAAAAAGATGTACCGGAAATTCTCCAGCCCGACCCAGCTCGTCTTGAGGCCCTTGAACTCCACGATGTCGGAAAATGCCAGCCGGATGGACACAAAGATCGGGTAGGCGAAAAACACGCACACGCCGATCAGCCAGGGGATCAGGAAGATATATGCCTCCAGCGACCGCCGCTGCTCGATGCCCAGCCGGCCGCGCCGGCGCGCCGCGCTGTCCGCTTTCCTCATTCGGCCCCCTCCTCTCCATCCGATCCGACAAGCCGCCATGAAGCGCCCGGAATGGTCAGTCCGCCGTCTTCGGCGTCCGCTGCGCCATAGTTGACGTACACCCTCGTACCGTCCTCATAGGTCACGCGGACCAGCTGATCCCCCAGCCGCTCGTGGCGGGTGATCAGCCGGCCGGCCAGCGCTGCCAGCCCCGTGCCGGTAAACTGCTTCGCCGCCGCGGCCACCCGGTCCAGCCAGGCCCCGTATTCCGCGGAAAACAGGGTCTGGTAGTTGGTGTACATCAGCTCCTCGGTATTGTCATGGGTCAGCTCAAAGTAGGGCGCGTACCCCATCTCCACCCAGCGGAGCACCTCGCGCTCCAGGTCGCTGGACAGGTTGCCCGGCGTCCCGGTATAGGTAACCAGGCCGTGCAGCGCGATCTGGTAGAACGGCACCGCCGCCGTCGTCGCCTGGTAGCCGAAGTCCTCGTAAGGCACCCGCGTCACCAGGTCCACCGTGCCCAGCAGGCAGGCATTGCCGCCCTCCGCCTCGCTCAGGCCCAGCGTATCGCGGGCGGCGGCCGTCATCGTCCGGTAGATGTCCACCGTGCGCTCCGCGGTTGTGTACCGGCGCTGGTAGTAATTGGCCGGCACATACTGCCCCACGCGCTCCAGACGGACGCCGTCCACGCCCAGGGCGGCCGCCCGGCGCAGGAAATCGTTGTATTTCGCCTGCGTGACGTCCGGGCTGAGCAGGAAGACGGTTTCCTCCGCGTCGGTCAGGATGGCGTGGTTGCCGGTATAGATCACGTCGTTGCGGTGGGAATAGCCGCCCTGGTCCGCTCTGGCCAGCACAAAATCCGCTGTCAGCGTCAGGCGCGCGCCCAGCCGGCTCGCCGTGTCCCGGAGGGACCTGAAGCCCCCGTCCCCGCCGATCGCCCCGCTCATCGGGAAATGGTCCGGCGTCTTGCCGTATCCATCGGAGGACCAGCCCTTGAGGGAGGCGCGGATGCCGGTCACCCCCGCGTCGGCCAGCGCCGTCAGGATGGTCTCCGCCTGCTTCAGGGTCGTGACCGTACGCGGCGTGTCAAACAGCAGGCCTTCCTCCGGCGCGCTCATGAACAGGTCCACCGCCACCGCGGCTTCCCGGTCCGTGCGTTTGACCCGGCCGCTTTCCAGCAGGTAATCGCGCCAGGCGCACGCCATCGCGCTGTAGTCCGGGTCCTCCTCCTCCATGAAGAGGATGCGCATGCGGTAGTCCGTCCGGATGTCCTCCTTGTCGAACACCTTGATGTCCCGGGAGGTCACGCGCCGGTCATCGAAGGACCGCCGGTACTGGAAGTTCGCGAACAGGTAGTTCAGCGCGATGATATTGTTGCTGCAGTTCAGGGAGACCCGGGCGGTCTCCGCGCCTTCCTCGATCACCGCAAGCAGCCCCCGGCCGCCCCGGTTCATGCCGAAGACCGGCATCAGCACCTCGGGCGATTCCTGGGCGAACATGTCGAGCAGGGCCGGCTGCTTCGTATAGTCCCCGTAGATCGGGTACAGGCGGGAGGGCTCACGGTAATGGCAGTTGTCCTGGAAGACCATGACCGCGCCGCAGCCGTCCGGATACAGGAAATAGCCGTCGGCCAGGTCTGTCGCCGAAAAGAGATAGGGCAGCGCGTCCACGCTGACCAGGGAGAACTGGCCGTCCTCCCGGATCCCGTCATAGGGAACGGACACGACCAGGCTGTCTTCGGTCAGGGTCAGCTCGACCTGGACGCCCACCTGGTAGGTCCCGTAGTAATACGAAAGCCGTACGCCGTCCTGGATGGCCTCCCACTGGGCTTCCAGGGCCTTTTCTCCCAGCAGCGGCAGGTTGTTGACCACGCCGAGGCCGGTGGCGAGGTTGGTGCAGTTGATGGCCAGCAGGGAATTCACCTTGCGCTGCTGTGCCGGGATGATCTTCATCCCCGCCGCGGTCTCGTCGTTCATGGAGGAGGACCAGGTGCGGCCCGTCAGCTGATCGGTGATATCGACGCGGCACAGGTCCTCGCTCAGGAAGAGGCTCAGCCGGCCGTTGGAGGCCACGGGGAGCTGCGGGTCCCGCGTCCCTTCGGACAGGGCGGCCTGCGCGCAGGCCAGCAGGAGGAGCGCCAGCCCGATCCATTTCAGGTATCTCATACCGCTCACTCCTTAAAACCTGTAGATGATTTCATAGTACACTTCGCGGATCATGGTGACAAACTGCGAGCTGATCGTGAACAGCAGCATGAGGGTCGCCCAGAGCACCACCATCGTGAAGACCGTCAGCAGCAGGATCAGCAGCGTCTTCGGCACGGAGTACCCGTTCATCTCCTTCACGCCGACGCACATGAGCAGGATCACCCAGAGGATCATGCCGCCGGTCAGCACGTGATAGACGCCGCTCTGGCCCAGGTCCATGAGCCGTGACAGCAGGACGACCGGCAGCGTGAAGGCGATATACGGCATCAGCGCCAGGGTGTTGTAGGTGAATGCCTCCCCCATCTTGGTCGCGCCGTCCAGGATGGTGGTCATGGCGTAGGACGCCAGGATCCAGCTCAGGACCGGCACCAGCAGTTTGCCGCACTCCAGCAGCAGGTTGGCCTTGCGCACGGAGACCGACGCCAGCGGGAAGTGCGTCCAGTAGATGCTGGCCACGTTGACGATGAGCGCCAGCGCGTACAGGCACAG
>CACXEB010000357.1 GCA_902766515.1 uncultured Eubacteriales bacterium | reverse complement strand
CGGCTGCGAATGATCATTCACACATCCGAAGGAGACGTTTATGAAATACGGCGAGTCCACTTTTGATATCCTGTACCTGCTGTTTGCAATCATCGCCGGCTGCGTGATCCTGCGCAGGGCCCGCAGCCCGGTGGAAAGAACCATGGGACAGGCAGCGCTGGTGCTCGGCTGCGGCGACGCGTTCCACCTGGTGCCGCGGGTACTCAACTACTTCGTGGACGCTGACTTTACTGCCGCGCTGGGCATCGGCAAGCTGGTCACCTCCCTCACGATGACCGCGTTCTACGTGCTGCTCTATGCCATCTGGCTCGGATACTACCATGAAAAAGAGAACAAGAACCACACCCTCGCCGTCATCGCGCTGAGCCTGTTCCGGCTCGCGCTGTGCCTCCTGCCGCAGAACGGCTGGCTGCAGAACAGCAATGACGCGCTCTGGGGCGTCACCCGCAACCTCCCGTTCGTTGCCCTCGGCGCCCTGGTCTGCTGGCTGTATTTCCAGAAGCGCGGCGAAGACCGCACGTTCCGGTTCGTGTGGCTGTACATCCTGTTTTCCTTCCTGTTCTACATTCCCGTCGCTGTGGGCGCCGGCATCGTACCGATCCTCGGCATGCTGATGCTGCCCAAGACGGTCTGCTACATCCTGCTGATCGGCACTTTTTTGCGGGCGATCAGGCATTTGACGCCCGGTAAGGAGGTATGACGCTTGCCCAGGAAAATCATCGCTGTCAACGCGGGGCCGCGCAAAGCCTGGAATACGGACACCCTGGTCACGGAAGCGGCGAAAGGCGCCGCATCCGCAGGCGCGGTCATTGAGCGCTTCGACCTGTTCCGGCTTGAGCGGTATACCGGTTGCATCTCCTGCTTCGGCTGCAAGAAGGAACGATTCAAGGGCCGCTGTATCTGCCGCGACGGGCTGACGCCGGTGCTTGACGCGATCCGCAGCGCCGACGGGCTGATCATCGGCTCGCCCAATTACCTGTCGGAGCTGACCGCGTCCTTCCGGGCGCTGTATGAGCGGCTGATCTTTCAGAATCTGACCTACAACCTGGAAACGCCTTGCTGCAATCCGCGCCCCATTCCCGTGCTGCTCATCATGACCAGCAACGCGCCGGAGGGCGCCTACCGGAGCCTGCTGCAGGGATACCAGCAGACCCTCAGCCGTTTTGTCGGGCCGACCGATGTCTTCGTCAGCGGCGATACGCTCCAGCTGAAGGACTACGGCGCCACCGACTGGCCCTGGACCATGTTCGACCCCGCGGCCAAGGCGGCGCGGCACGAGACGGTGTTCCCGGAGGAATGCCGCCAGGCCTTTGAAAAAGGAGCGGCCCTCGCCGTGGGAGGCATCGCATGAGGAAGCAATCGCTGGGCGGCCGCCAGGTCTCCGTCATCGGCCTGGGCACCGCCGAATTCGGCGGCAAATGCCCCGAGGGCCAGGCGCGGGAATTCATGGATGCGTATATGGCGCTGGGCGGCGATTTTATCGATACCGCCCACGTGTACGGCGATTTCAAAACGCCCCGGAACGGGGAGAGCGAAAAGGTCATCGGCCGCTGGATGGCCGACCGCCATAACCGCGGCAGCCTGTTCATCAGCACGAAGGGCGGTCATCCGCCGCTGTCGGACATGCGCCGCAGCCGCCTGAGCCGGGAAGAGGTCCGGCGGGACATGGCCGAGAGCCTCGACGCCCTGCAGACCGATCACGTCGATATCTACTGGCTGCACCGCGACGACATCCAGCGCCCCGTCGGTGAGATCATGGAGATGCTGCAAGGCCTGGTGGAAGACGGCAGCACGGGCCTGATCGGCGTCTCGAACTGGCATCCAAAACGCATCCGCGAAGCGAACGCCTATGCGGAAGCGCATGGCCTGACCCGGCTGGCCGCCAACCAGCCGCAGTTCAGCCTCGCGGTCCCGCGCTTCTTTGGCGATCCTACGCTGGCCGCCATGGACGCGCCAACCTGGCAGATGCACAGGGAAACGGGCATGGCATGCTGCTGCTTTTCCTCCCAGGCGCACGGGTTCTTTACCAAGCTGGATGAGCTCGGCCCGGAAGGGCTGCCGGATGGCCTGCGGAACGTCTACGACACGGCGGAAAACCTGGCCGTCTATGAGCGGATCAAAGCCCTGCAGCCGCAGACGGGGCTTTCCGTCGGGGCCATCGCGCTGGCATGGCTCACCTGCCAGCCCTTCCCCACTTTCGCGCTCGCGGGCGCCAGCCGCATCGGGCACGTCGAAGCCCTGCGGGAAGCGGGCGACGCTGTCATCACCGCCGCGCAGCGGGACGCGCTGCGCGTCATGCAACCCATGGAATAACGGAGGAGAACCACATGAGCAAAGTACGTCTGGGCATCATCGGCATCGGCAACATGGGCACCGGTCACGCGAACAACATCCTGGCCGGCATGTGCCCCGAGATCGAAATCGCGGCCGTCGCGGACCGGCGGACCTCCCGCCGCGCCTGGGCGGAGGCCCATCTGCCCGGCATCCCGGTGTATACCGAAGGAAAAGACCTGATCGAAGCCGGCGTGTGCGACGCCGTACTGATCGCCGTACCGCACTACCAGCATCCCCCGCTGGCCATTGCCGCTTTTGAGCACGGCCTGCATGTCATGGTCGAAAAGCCCGCCGGCGTCTATACCCTGCAGGTCAGAGACATGATCGCCGCCGCGGACGCGCACCCGGACCTGACATTCGGAATGATGTTCAACCAGCGCACCAACTGCGTATACCGCAAGCTGAAGGCGATGATCGACGGCGTCGAGCTGGGACGGATCAAGCGGGTCAGCTGGCTGATCACCGACTGGTACCGCACGCAGTTTTATTACGACTCCGGCGCTTGGCGGGCGACCTGGGCCGGCGAAGGCGGCGGCGTGCTGCTCAACCAGTGTCCCCACCAGCTGGACCTGCTGCAGTGGCTGTGCGGGCTGCCGGTGAAAGTGCAGGCCCACTGCCATGAAGGCAAGTGGCACGACATCGAGGTCGAAGACGACGTCACCGCCTACCTCGAGTTTGAAAACGGCGCGACGGGCATCTTCGTGACGACGACGGGCGACGCGCCCGGCGTCAACCGGCTGGAGATCACCGGCACGCTGGGCAGGGCGGTCTGCGAGGGCGACGCGCTCACCTTCTGGAAAAACGCGGAGGACGAGCGGAAATGGTGCGTGACCTCCCAGGAGGCTTTTGCCACGCCGCCCGCCGAACGGATCGACGTGGAAACCGACGGGCTGAACCCGCAGCACCCGGCGGTGCTGAACGCCTTCGCCGCGCACATCCTGCGGGGCGAGCCGCTGGTCGCCGACGGCCGTGAAGGGATCCGCGGGCTGATGCTCAGCAACGCCATGCACCTGTCCGCCTGGCTGAACCGCGAAGTGACGCTGCCCATCGACGAAAAGCTGTTCTATCAGTTGCTGATGGAACGGTGCAAAACCTCCCGCCTCAAGGAAGACCGGGACGTCACCGTTTCCACGGAGGGCAGCTACTGACTTTCTGTATAAAACCGCCCGGGTGCCGAAAACGACGGCGCCCGGGCGGTTTTATGATCAGAGATCAGCGGTAATTATCGTTTTTTCCGGGTCAGCTCCAGCAGGCCCAGCGACGTGTAGCCATGCACCACGCACTTGACGGGATCGTCCCGCAGCAGCGTCCGGAATCGGTCGAGCACGGCCTGGCGGTCTGATTCCCCCGCCATATCGATCAGGTCCACGATGACAATGCCGCCGACGCCGCGCACCCGCAGCAGGCGGGCGATCATATCAGCCGCTTCCAGGTTGGTCTCCCGGAAGAGCTGCTCCTTGTCCCTGCCTTTGCCGACGGACTTGCCGGTGTTCACGTCGATCACGGTGAGCGCCTCGGTGGGATCAACCACCAGGAAGCCCCCCGACGGAAGCCAGACCTGGCGCTTCAGCAGGCGCTCCCGCTGCTCCATGACCGCGCAGTCGGCGAACGGGCTTGGGGACAGCTCATGCGGCGGCGCGCCGGGGATGTCCATGTTCATCACCAGCCGGTCCACCGATCCGAAGTCCTCCATCGCCTGCTCCAGGGCGGTCCGGCCCGGCCACAGCAGCCGCGGCTGGACGGCATGCTCCGCGGCCTGCCGGAGCGTATCCCAGCGCGCGAGCAGCAGATCAAGCTCGGCGCGCAGGGCATCCTCATCCGCTCCGAGGCTCTGCCGGCGCATGACCAGGCCCATATGTTCCGGCCGAAGCCGCTCCGCCATCGCGCGCAGCGTCTCCCGCTGGGCTTCCTCCTCCACCCGGGAGGAGACGCCGGTCTGGCCGCTCAGCGGCAGCAGGATCAGGCCCTTTCCGGCCAGCGAAATATCCTG
>CACXEB010000356.1 GCA_902766515.1 uncultured Eubacteriales bacterium | reverse complement strand
GCTGCGGAGGACCCGGAGCAGGGTCCCGTTGTCCCGGATCCGGGTCTCCGTGGCAATGCCGCCCACGGCCGGATCATCCGCTTTGTGGAAGTCGCTGCCGCTGGTTTTGATCTTGCCGCAGAGGGTTGCCCAGGCGTCCGCCAGGTCATTGTGGGACTGCTGGCGCGGGTTGCCGTTGTAGATCTCATAGCCGTCGAACCATTCCGGATCCTGCATCACGGTTTCGCGGCGGAAGGGATGGGCGTGCACGATCAGGAAGCCCGCCTCCCGCGCGCTGCGGCTGAGCTGCTCAAGGGTCATGTACCGCATGTCGCCCGTATGGATCAGCCAGTCCGCCGTCACGCCGTAGATCAGGTAGTCGTTGGGGTAGTAGCCGATCCATCCCTGGTTCCGGAGCGGCTCGGGGAGCGGCTCCACGGGGGACAGGTTGATCTCGCAGCCCAGGAGGACGTCGAAATCGTCGCCCGCCGCCGCCTTCAGCGCCTCATACCCGGCGAGGAAGTAGGCGGCCTTCTCCTCCCACGGCGCGTCCTGCATGCGCCCGAAGGTGCCCCGGTTGATATGGTTGGTGGAGACCACGCCGCTGTAGCCCGCTGCGCGGTAGGCGGCGATCAGCGCCTCTGCGGGGCAGTCGGAGCAGGCGCTCACCTCGCGGTTGTGGCAGTGCAGTTCAAGTTTATACATAAGATATCATCCTAAAAAGTCCGTTCTTTCAGGGGTGAACACGTCCAGCAGCGCGCCCTGGGCGAGGCACACGGTGCCGTGGGGCAGGCCGGAGGGTACGACGACGGAATCGCCCGGCCCGAGATCCACATCCTTGCCGTCGATCGTATAGCGGAACCGTCCGCTCAGGACATAGCTGATCTGGGTATGGGGATGGGTGTGGACGCTGCCGGCGGCGCCGGTCTCAAAGGCGACCTCTGCCGCCAGCATCTCAGGGTTATGGGCGAGGACGCGGCGCGTCACCCCGCCGCCCAGGTCCTTCAGGGGCTGAAGATCATGGATCGCCGCGTATTCCTGCATGGCGGTTTCCTCCCCGCCTCAGCGGTACAGCGGGCCGAAATGGGCGCAGGCGCGGTAGTCCGTGGCGGTGCTGTCCTCTCCGTTGCCGAAGCCGGTCCAGACGTGGGGGCGGAACAGCTGCTCCTCGGGGACATTGTGAATGGAAACCGGGATCCGGAGCATGGCGCACAGGGTGATCAGGTCGGCGCCGATGTGCCCGCCGACGGTCACGCCATGGTTGGCGCCCCAGTTGGCCATCACGGAATAGACATCGCGGAACGCGCCGTGACCGGTCAGCCGCGGGGCGAACCAGGTGGTGGGCCAGGTGGGGTCGGTTCGCTTGTCACGCGCGTCGTGCACCTGATCCGGCAGCGTCACGGTGTGGCCCTCGGCGATCTGCAGCGTGGGACCGACGCCGTCGATGATGTTGACACGGAGCATCGTGACGGGCATCTCCGCCACGGTCCTGAAGTGGGAGGAATAGCCACCGCCGCGGAAGTACTCGAGGTCCGCCGGGCACCAGTCGGTCGCCTTCAGGCAGGCGTCGATATCGGCGTCGGTCATCTCCCACCAGGGCTTCATCGTGCCCTGGCCATCGGCGTCCTTCGAGGCGCCGGTGCCGTCCAGGGCGGTCGCGCCGGAGTTGATCAGGTGGATGATGCCGTTCGCGGCGTAGCCCTCAAGGGTATGGCCGGTGACCCGCTTGACCGCTTCCGGCGACCAGTAGGTGCGCACATCGTGGAAGCAGGGCGCCTTGCCGGTCAGCAGGGTGGCAAACAGCATGGAGATGCCGTTCAGGGTGTCGTTCTCCGTCGCGAAGGCGAAGGGCGCTTTCCGGCCGTTCCAGTCAAAGCTGGTCGCCATGATCGCCTCGGTGAAGTCGCCGTTGGGCAGCCAGTCCGTCCACTGCCGCTGGCCCTGGAAGCCGCCGGCGATCGCGTTCCTGCCCAGCGCTTCCTCATGCCAGCCCATCTCGGCCAGCTTCGGATTGCCGAACAGGATGTCGCGGATGACCAGCGAGAACTTGGTGACGAAAGCCCAGTCCTGGTCCTTGGGCACGACCTTGGACCGGCGGATGATTTCGGGCAGGTCCTTGCCTTCGTTCTTATCAAAGCCGACGGGGCAGTTCGCCTGGATCCATTTGTACGCCTTTTCGTACTCGTCGTGGTCGTAGATCTCGAGGGTGATCCGGCGCAGGATCTCGGTCAGGTCCAGCCACTCGGCGCGGATGCCCAGGTACTTCTGCATGAAGCCGGCGTCGCAGTAGGAGCCGGCGATGCCCATGGAGACGCCGCCGAAGTTGACGTAGGCCTTGTTCTTCATCTGGCCCACGGCGATGGCCGCGCGGGCAAAGCGGAGGATCTTGTCCTGCACGTCCGCGGGGATGGTCGTGTCCTTCTGGTCCTGGACGTCATGCCCGTAGATGGAGAACGCGGGCAGGCCGCGCTGGGCGTGGGCCGCCATGACCGCGGCGAGGTAGACCGCGCCGGGACGCTCGGTGCCGTTGAAGCCCCAGACCGCTTTGATGGTGTTCGGGTTCAGGTCCATCGTCTCCGAGCCGTAGCACCAGCAGGGCGTCACGGACAGGGTCGCGACGACGTTTTCGGACGCGAACTGCTCTTCGACCATCGCCGCTTCCCGGCCGCCGCCAATCGTGGTGCAGCCGATCACGCATTCCACGGGCGTGCCGTCCTGGTAGCGAAGGTGCTCCGAGATCAGCCTGGCGGCGTTATGGGCCATGCCCATCGTCTGCGCTTCCAGCGACTCGCGGATGCCGCCCCAGCGGCCGTCGATAATCGGGCGAATGCCAATCCTGGGTTTCATGCTTGTTCCTCCTCATGTGTATGATATAGTAGTTGGATGCAGCCTGTCAGGCCGGTCGGCGGCAGCCAGGCGTGGATGGATAACGGATCGCGCCACCGGTAGACCGGGGCATTGGTGACTTCCAGCCGCAGGCGGTGGCGGCCGGCGTTCAGCGCGCGGGGGAAACGGTAGGGGATTGCGACCCGGACGCCCGCTTCTTCGCCGTCGATCCAGAGCCGCGCCGCGCCGGACAGCCCTTCCGCCAGGATCCCGTCGGCGTCCCTGGGGCAGTCGATGTCGCCCTCGTAGCGGACGGTCCCGCTGAAGCGCGGCCAGCGGGCGGTGATGTCCCGCGGCGCGGCGGTTTCAAAGGCGGACATGTCCCGTTCCTGCCCGGGGAAGCTGACGCGCCACAGGGGCCTCTGCGGATCGCCGGTTTGATAGTTCACCTGCGGGACCGCGGAAGGCCACCCGGGGCGGGGAGCGGACAGGATGAGCAGCTGGCCCGGGGTCAGCCGGAGCGTAAGGCGGTACCCGCCCCGGTTCGATTCACCCTCCGGGCGGATGCAGCGGCCGTCCTCCGGGTCATAGAGCACGGGATCGCCGTACCCGTCGAACCCTTCGATCCAGCCTTCGAATGCGCTGTCCTCCCGGCTGTCCTCGTTGAAGAAGAGCACGATCCGCCCCTGTGGACTGTCATAGGGGTAGACATGCACCATCGGCGCGTCCCGCAGGGGCACGACCGCCGGACGGCTGACCGACGCGCACCAGCCCGCGGCCTCCGGCAGGGGGATACAATCGCCGATCACCGGCGGCGCGCCGTCCGCGTCGCAGTAAGCGGCCGGCCGCTCGTCGACAAAGGCGACGGCGCAGCCGCTGTCCCGGAGCCGGAGCAGCCGGTCAAACAGACCGCGGGGCCACCGAGGCGCGGCGGGGATCAGCAGCGCTTCATACCGTCCGGGCTCCAGCTGCTCGATCGGGACGACCTCGC
>CACXEB010000355.1 GCA_902766515.1 uncultured Eubacteriales bacterium | reverse complement strand
TTCCTCTTTGTCATGAGGTCCACCTTCCTTTCCTGAAGATGGGACCATCATAGCAGGGAATCCTTAAACAAAACTAAAGTGTGAAAAGCTTAAGATTGCCCTTTAACGTCTATCGTTGACGTCAGTGAATCGAACGTGATAGAATAAGCTGGACGCGGAGCGGTTCCTGGTTGACCGGACCGTTCGCGGCGCAAAATGATTCCGGGCGGGCGCATGCCTGCCTGATGAAGGACTATGAGCGATCAATCCATTTTACAAGCCATTCATGCGCCCGGCGATGTGAAGCGCCTGGACCGGCCGTCGCTGGACCGGCTCTGCGGGGAACTCCGGGAGCGCATCATCACGACGGTAGCCGACAACGGCGGGCACCTGTCATCCAACCTGGGCACGGTGGAGCTGACGGTGGCGCTGCTGCGCGCGTTTGACCTGCCGCGGGACCAGGTGGTGTTCGATGTGGGCCACCAGTGCTACGCCTATAAGCTGCTGACGGGCCGGGCGGCGGATTTCCATACCCTCCGGCAGTCGGGGGGCATCTCCGGCTTTTCCAACCGGACGGAAAGCGAGTACGACCTGTTCACGACGGGCCACGCCTCCAACGCCATCTCCCTGGCGGTGGGGCTGACGCGTGCGCGCCAGCTGCAGGGCGGGCAGGGACACACCGTGGCCGTGCTGGGCGACGGAGCGCTGACCGGCGGCATGAGCTATGAGGCGCTGAACGACGCAGGCAGCAGCCGCGTGCCGCTGATCGTCATCCTGAACGACAACGGCATGTCCATCTCGGGCAACGTAGGCGCGCTGTCGGGCTACCTGACGCGGCTCCGCCTGTCCAAGGGCTGGCTGGGCGTCAAGAAGACGATTTCGGAGGGCCTGCTGCGGCTGCCGGCCGTGGGCAAGCCGCTTCACGCGTTTTTCGAGAGCGCCAAGGACCATATCCGCAACATCTTTATCCATGACAAGTTTTTCGCATCGCTGGGGTTCCGCTACCTGGGCCCGATCGACGGGCACAGCATCGCCGGCATGGAGCGGGTCTTCCGCCGCGCGGCGGCGCTGAACGAGCCGGTGCTCATCCATGTGGTGACGCGCAAGGGCCAGGGCTACGCGCCGGCGGAGAACAGCCCGGATGTCTACCACGGCGTCGCACCCTTCTATGTGGACAGCGGCGAGGCCAAGCGCCAGGAGGGGCCGGAATACGGCCGGACCGCGGCCTTGTACCTGGCGGAACTGCAGCGCGGGCGCGGCGACCTGTGCATGGTGACGGCCGCGATGCGGGACGGGACGGGCGCCGCCGCCTTCGCGGAGGCCCATCCCGGACGGCTGTTCGACGTGGGCATCGCGGAGGAGCACGCGGTCAGCCTGTGCGCCGGCCTGGCGCGGGGCGGGCTGCGGCCGGTCTGCGCGATCTACGATACCTTCCTGCAGCGGGCGTATGACCAGATGCTGACAGACGTCTGCATGCAGGGGCTGCCGGTGCTCTTCCTGCTGGACCGGGCGGGACTGAACGGCGCGGATGGCGCGTCGCACCACGGCATCTTCGGACTGTCCTATCTGCTGAGCATGCCGGGCATGCGGATCTTCATGCCCCTCAGCGAGACCCAGCTGCGCGGCGCGATCGACGGGGCGCTGGCCGGCGACGGGCCGACGGCGATCTGTTACCCGCGCCGCCTGCCGAAGGACGGGCCGATGACCCGGGCGCCGGAGGACGACGGGCTGGTCTGTTATGGCGACCGGGGTGACGCGGCGCTGGTCTGCGCGGGCGTGATCGCGCAGGAGGCGCTGAAGGCGGCGGAGCGGCTGGCCGGCGAGGGCATCCGCCTGACGGTGCTGGCGCTGACCCGCGTCCGGCCGGTTCCTCCGGCGCTGTGGACCCGGCTGGGGGACCGGTCCTGGGTGACCCTGGAGGAGAACGTGCAAAGCGGCGGCCTGGGCGAAATGCTGTGCGCCGAAGCGGTGCGGACCGGCCATACGCCGCCGGCAGCGTGCTTCGCGATCCCGGACGGCTTCCCGACCCATGGTGACCGGAGCGGCCTGCTGAAGACCGCCGGCCTGGACGCGGATACGCTGGCGGATCGCATCCGTGCATTACTGAAGGGGGAACGCGCATGAAGCAGCGGGCGGATATCCGGCTGACGGAGCAGGGACTGGTGGACAGCCGCCAGAAGGCCCAGGCGCTGATCATGGCCGGCCAGGTCTACCTGGGGGAGCGGCAGATCAAAAAGGCCTCCGAACTGATTGCGGAGGACGAGGCGCTGACGGTCCGCGGACCGGTGGACCGGGTGGCGAGCCGGGGCTATCATAAGCTGGAGCGGGCGATGGAGGTCTTCCGGCCGGATGTGGCGGGCCGGGTGTGCATGGACGTGGGGGCGGCCGCGGGCGGCTTCACGGACGTGCTGCTGCGCCACGGTGCCGGTCATGTGTACGCCATCGACGTGGGCTACGGGCAGTTTGATTACGCCCTGAGCCAGGACAGCCGCGTGACCGTGATGGAGCGCACCAACGCCCGGATGCTGACGGCGGACCGGTTTCCGCTGCGCCCGACGCTGGCGGTCATGGACGTGTCGTTTATTTCCATCGCAAAAATCCTCCCGGCGCTGATCGCCGTCATGGGCGAAGCGGGGAGGATCATTACGCTGGTCAAGCCGCAGTTCGAAGCCGGCCGCGGCCTGGTGGGCAAAAACGGCGTGGTCCGGGAGGAAAGCACCCATCGCCAGGTCCTCCGGCAGGTGTCAGACGCCGCGGACGCCCTCGGATGGAGCGTACGCCAGCTGACTTATTCGCCGATCACGGGACCGAAGGGCAATATCGAGTTCCTCGCGGACCTGCAGCCCGGCCTGTCGCCCGCCCCGACGGACGAGGCGATCGCCGCGCTGGTGCGGGAAGCGCACGCGGCGCTTACTTCCCGAACAGCCCCTTGATCTTGTCCAGAAGGGACGTGGTGCCGACGGCGCCGAGCTGATCCTTGACCATTTTGATCAGCTGGTTGATTTGCTCGTCGGGCAGGTCGATGCCCAGTTTCTTCTCAAGGGTGCCGACGGGATCCTTGGTGAAGGAGGCCAGCAGGTCCTTGTCTGCGGTGATGCTCTTGACCAGGCTTTCCGCCTTGGCTTTGAGCTGGTCCAGGTTCAGCATTTCTGACATCGTAAAACCTTCTTTCCTGTCATATCGTGATTGTATAGCCTGACGGCTGTCTGTACTATAAAACGAAATTCGGCCGGTGTCAAGAAAAAAACAAACGGTCCCGACGCAGCCGGTTTTCCTGTTTCCACAGGAGGACCGGTTATTGCTTTGCCGCCGGTCCTGTGCTATAATGCGAGTGGTAAAAAAGACCTGTGGCGGCAGCGGGGCCGAATGAAGACGGACCGGTGAGCGGATGCATCACTGCCGCCGCGGGCACCCTGCGGGAAAACCTTGTGAGTACAGTGATTTTAACGATATTGTCAATAAAGCGCGTTTTAGGAGACCTTCCATGAAACGAAACCGTATTATTTCCATCCTGATCATATGGACGCTGATGATTTCCCTCCTGCCGGCCCCGGCGGCGCTGGCGGCGGAGGATTACTGGATTTGCCCGCGGTGTGAAAAACGGGTGAGGGAAAGCGTGGGCGATATCTGCCCTTATTGTGGGTATGAGCGTCATGTCCACGGCTGGACGCCGGCGACCTGCGTTGCGCCGAAGACCTGCAAGACCTGCGGGGAGACGGAGGGCGATCCGGATCCGGCCAACCATCCGGGCGAAACCGAAATCCGGGGGCAGAAGACAGCGGGCTGCACGAAAGCGGGGTATACGGGGGACGTTCATTGCGCCGCCTGTGGACAGCTGCTGGAAAAGGGCCGGGAAATCCCTGCGGAGGGCCACCGGTGGGAAGCCGGCGACATCCTCCAGGAAGCGACCTGCATCACGCCCGGCCTGCAGGAGTTCACCTGCGCAAACTGCGGCCTGACGTTGGAAATGGAAACAGAACTGGACCCGACCGCCCATACAGGCGGCACGGAATTGCGGGACAAGCGCCCGGCGACCTGCGGCGAAGCCGGTTATACGGGCGACACCTACTGCCTGGACTGCGGCGTCAAAATCCTGACAGGCCGCGTGGTCCGGGCAACGGGGAAGCATGACTGGCAGGCGGCGACCTGCACCGAGCCGAAAACATGCAAGGTCTGCGGCGCGACAGACGGCGAACCGCTGGGCCACCAGTGGGACGAGGGCGCGATCCAGTACCCCGCCACCTGCCGGATCGAAGGCGTGGCCATTTATACCTGCCGGACCTGCGGCCTGGAGCGCACGGAAATCCTGCCGGTGAATCCGGAAGGGCATACCTGGAATGAAGGAGAGGTCATCTATCCCGCCACCTGCGCCAAGGTCGGCCTGAAGCGCTATACCTGCACCGCCTGCGGCAAAACCAAACCGGAAGTGATTCCGCTGGATCCGGAACGCCATGAGGGAAAAACGGAAATCCGGGACGACCGGGAACCTTCCTGCGCTGAAGCGGGATATACGGGGGATGTTTACTGCACGGCGTGCGGGGAGAAACTCAGCGACGGGGAGCAGATCCCGGTGATCGCTCACCGGTGGGATGAGGGGACGGTCCTCCGGGCTGCCGGCTGCCGGAGCACGGGCGTGACGGTGTATCATTGCCGCGGGTGCGGCCAGGACAAACGGGTGCTGGTCCTGCCCGATCCGGCGAACCATATGGGCGGCCGGGAGATTCGGAATGCCCGGCCGGCGACCTGCGGCGAGGACGGTTATACCGGGGATGCCTGGTGCCGCAGCTGCGGACAAAAAATCAGTGACGGCAGCGTCATTCCGGCCACCGGCAAGCATAGCTGGGAGGCGGCGACGTGCACGGAGCCGAAGACCTGCAAGGTATGCGGTGCAGTCGAAGGCGAGGCTAACGGCCATGACTGGCAGGCAGCGACCTGTACGGAGCCGAAGACCTGCAAGGTGTGCGGTGCAGTCGAAGGCGAGGCTAACGGCCATGACTGGCAGGCGGCGACGTGTACGGAGCCGAAAACATGTAAAGTATGCGGCGCGATTGAGGGAGAAGGCAAAGGCCATGACTGGCAGGCGGCGACCTGTACCGAACCGAAAACGTGCAAGGTGTGCGGCGAGACCGAAGGCGAGGCCTTGGGCCATGACTGGCAGGCGGCGACCTGTACCGAACCGAAAACGTGCAAGGTGTGCAGAGCAACGGAAGGCAAGGCCTTGGGTCATGACTGGCAGGAGGCAACCTGCACCGAGCCGAAAACGTGCAAGGTGTGCGGCGAGACCGAAGGCGAGGCCTTGGGTCATGACTGGCAGGCGGCGACCTGTACCGAACCGAAAGCGTGTAAAGTCTGCGGCATGATCGAAGGCGAAGCGTTGGGCCATGACTGGCAGGCGGCGACCTGCGCGGAGCCGAAGACCTGCAAAGTCTGTGGCATAAAGGAAGGCGAACCGGTAGGGCATCAGTGGGATGAAGGTACGGTGTTTTATCCGGCAACCTGCCGCGTGGAAGGATTGGCCGTATATACC
>CACXEB010000354.1 GCA_902766515.1 uncultured Eubacteriales bacterium | reverse complement strand
GCCCGGAAGGGATGGGCCTGGACGACGCAGCCGCCCGCTTCGCTGACGATCCTGTACTGCTCCGCCTGCGTCCAGGTGATCATCTCCGGGTGGTCCAGCATGAACTGCTTGTCCAGCCCGTAGATCAGGAATTCGTCGCCGTGGAAGTTTTCCTCCCAGCCGAAGAACACGGGGAAACCCCGCTTCTCGCCCTCCTCACGGGCATGCTCGTACCCGGAGCAGAACCGGCTGACAAACTCGGGCCAGGGCAGCGACCGGTCGACCGCGCAGTTGCCGCGGTAGAAATGATCGGTGATGATGATGCCGTCAAACCCGTAGTCCTGGTACAGGGCGATCCAGTCGCGGCCGGGAGTGTTGGAGCATTTGCTGGCCTCGGCCGTGTGCATGTGGGTCTCGTACAGGTATTTTCCGTGGATCATCGGGCCGCCTCGACGGGTCGGATGAGGATCAGGGGGGTCAGTTCCCCGCCCTGGCCGGAGGGATTATCCTTCAGCGCGTCCTGGATCTGGTCGTCCGTCAGCGGGAAATGGCTGCCCTTGCCCAGCTGGTTCTGGTCGATGTCGTTGGCGTCCATCAATACCACAGGCACGCCCGTCGCCTTTTCCAGCGCGTCGCAGAGCTCCTGCGCGTTGGTGTTGTTGATCAGGGCCAGGTCCTTGTAGCGGTCAAAGGACGACCGGTAGTAGAACCCGTCGATCCCGGCCACGCCGGGGCCGACGATCTTGTAGAACACGCCGTGGACGCCGAACAGCTTGGTGACCGCGGACGCAATGGACGCGAAGACCACCTTCGGTGCGCCGACCATGTCGATGGCCAGCTGCAGCTTATAGGCGTCGTGCATGCCGATACCCGCCTGGGTCTCGCTGGCGCGCTTGGACAGGGCCTTGGCCCAGAACCCGGGATGCACCTGGTCCTTGGTCCGTACGTTTTTCGTGCACATGGCCATGACCTTCGCCCCGAAGGCCAGCACGTCGCCGGGCTGGTACAGCGGGAGCACGTATTTTTTTACCAGCTCCGCCTGATCCTCGCCCACCTCGATGAAGTGGGTCTGGATCGCGAACCGGTCGTACTGCTTCCCGTCCCGCCCCGTCAGCCTGCCCCGGTCAAAATAGGTGACGCCGTTCAGCTCCCGGCGCTGCTCTTCCTTGTTCTTGCTTTCAGTGCCCATGCTTGTCAACTCCTTTGTTTAAATACGCAGACATGACATTCATCCGGCCTGCCCGGCTTCTTCGGCGGCTTGGAAGAATCGGATTACCTTCGGGTCCGCGGCGCAGGCCCGGCGGGTTTCTTCTGTGGAGCAGGCCCTTCTGGCGAACCGCTCCGGCGTCCAGCCGCGGGGAAAATCGCGCGGCAGCTCTTCCAACCGGACGAGCTCCACGCTGCCGCTGTCCGACGGCGTCCGCGGCCATCGGAAAACCTCAAAGGCCAGCGCATAGACGCCGGTACTGAAGCGCCGCAGGGTGGCGGTCTGGTCCGGTCCACAGGACACGGACAGGATCTCCTCCGAAGGGCAGCCCTCCGTCTCGACGCCGGCCTGCGTTTCCGGCAGGCTTTGCAGGTAATCGGCGTAATACGCCTGGTCCGCGGCCATCAGGTCCTGGAGGCCGGTCTCCAGGTCGTCCTCCGACAGCGCCAGGCTGCCGCCTGTCAGACGGCCGGCCAGGTCCCGGATTTGTTCCAGCTGTCCGGGCATGCTTTCCTGGTAGATGACGCCGCGGCATTGATCCAGCCAGTTGTTGAGCTCCGCCATCCAGTCTGCCGCCTGCTCCTGACGGAAGCCGCCCAGCCGCGTTTTCCGCTCGAACTGCCGTTCCGTACTCCGATCGGCGGCAGCGACGCAGTAACGTACCGCATACCAGTGCTGCTGCCAGGACGCACCTGCATCCGGCCGCGGATGGAGTGAAACCGTCAGGCGTTCGGTGACCTGCTGCGTAGAGCTGTTCTTCTCATACAGGAAAGGTCCGCGGTCAGCAAGCGGTCCGCCGGCGGCGTAGCGCTCGCGCAATTCGTTGTTGTAGCGATCGAGCTCTGTGCGGACCCGGGGCAGGTGATCAATTCTCAGGTGGGTCAGACTTTCAGCGCAGCTTTCCATACGGCGGCACAGGGGCTCTATTGGCTGCAGCCGCTTTGCCGCTCCCTGTATGACAGGGTCAACGCACTCGCAATATGCTGCGGTGAACCACTCTGTTTCCCAGATCAGGCAGTCGGTCAGACCGTCTTTCAGGACGGTGTCATCCTCCAGGGCGGCGGTGTTCACGGGTCGGAGCAGGACATAGCGCATCCCGTCGGTATTGTCCCGCTCATACCGCATCTCCGCCGTGCCGTCGGGATACATGAGCAGGTCGACGGTCTCGATGACGCCGCCCGACGGATGGCTGGCGATCCGGACCGGGATGCTGTACCGCGGGTCCGTTTTCGTTTGAAAGAACAGGCCCAGCGGACCAAGCGTATCCCCGGGCAGGACCGCTTCGCCCTGTATGATGCCCAGCGTGACCAGCCGCCGGCGGTCGGGGCCACCCTCGAAAAGAGGGTGTGACGGCCCTTTGAAAAGGGACACATGTTTGGAATATGGTTCGCCTGGCTGTTGGACCGCATCCAGAATGGAAGGACCTTCCTGCGCCTGCCGGTTCTGGCTTTCGCTGAAGAACGGCGGTTTCTGCGGTTGATCCTTCATCCGGTCCGCCGCGGCTGTTTCGAGCCGGGCGATCTCCCGGAGCAGCCCTTTCCGGGCCGGGCGCTCCGCCCACACATACGCCATCCCGAGCAGGCCGCCGATCACGCCGAGCCCGCTGATCCCGAACATCGCGTTGTGCGGCATCGTGAGCCCCAGGATCAGCGAGAGGACGCATACGGTGACCACCGGCCACCAGGCCGGCTCATCCCGCAGCCGGCTGTCAGAGATCCGCTGCCGCAGCGCTTCCAGCCGGGCCTTCAGGGCATCGGCCCCGGCCGGGGCCATCCGGCTGATCTCCTGCCGGATGGCTTTCAGTTGTTCTCCGAATGCTTTCAGGCTCATGGGCCGGGGATCAGTAGGCTTTCGCGAAATACATCACCTTGCAGGCCTTTTTGCCGCAGCACACGCAGGTGTCGCCGATGGGCGTCTGGTCGAAGGGCATGTTGCGGGACGTGGCGCTGAAGCGGTTCTTGATCTCGTCCTCGCAGGCGCGGTCGCCGCACCACATGGCGCGGGCATAGCCGCCGTTGACCTGCTCG
>CACXEB010000353.1 GCA_902766515.1 uncultured Eubacteriales bacterium | reverse complement strand
CGGCTACATGAGCCGCAACTTCATCACCCTGAACGGCGGTGGCGGCGGCGGGTCGGTCGTGCCTCCCGGCGGGTTTGTGCCCAGCGGCGAGAGCGGCTATGTGACCAGCCCCAACGGGCGCGGGGTGCGGCTGCGCTCGACGCCCTACGCGGCGGACAGCAGCAACGTGATCGGCCTGTACAGCGTCGGCACCAAACTGACGGTCCTGCAGAAGGGTTCCGGCTGGCACTACATCCAGATCGGCAGCCAGACCGGCTATATGATGTCGCAGTATATCGTGATCGGCGGTACGCCCGTCCCGCCGTCTCCCGGGCCGATCCCGCCGGGATCGGGCTATACCGCCTATGTGACCAGCCAGAACGGCAAGGGCGTGCGCATGCGCACCGGCCCGGGCACCAATTACAGCATCCTGGGCACCTATCCGGTGGGGACGCAGGTCACCGTGCTCAATAACCTGGGCGCCTGGTGCTACATCCGGATCGCCAGCAAGACGGGCTACATGATGACGACGTTCCTGACCGAATACGCCCCGGTGCCGATCATCACACCGACGCCGACGCCCTTCATCCCGGTAGGGACGATCACGGACGCGCAGATCACCATTCAGGACCCGATCAAGGGGGACAGGCTGTACGTCTATGTGACGCCGGACGGCGCTGATTACCTGGTGCAGTGGTTCAACGATCTGGGCCAGCTGCTCGGCACCGGCGACGGCTACCCGGTCAAGCAGTCCGATCTCGGACGGCGGATCCGCGCCCGCGTCACCGGCCGGAACGGCTGGTCGGGGATGATTGAGACGCCTTATACTGATGTCATCGGCGGTTCCGGCGCGCCGACGCCTGTGCCTTCGCTGCCCCTGACGGGCCAGGTGTTCCTGCCGGTGGACGTGCATGTCAACGATACGCTGGTACCCTATGTGTCCGGCTGCAATGCGTCGGCCCTGGTCTTTACCTGGTACGTAGGCGGCGGCAAGTATGCCCAGCAGGGATCCCTGAAGATCACCGCGGCGATGGCGGGCCAGAGCGTCCAGGTGGTAGCGACTGCCGTCGGCTACACCGGCAGCCTGACGGCTGTCACGCAGGTGGCAGCCGCGCCGACGCCGGTTCCCACCCCTGGCCCGGTCGAGTTCATCACCCCCGTGCCGAAGGGCGGCAGCCTGCCGGAAGCCGTGGCGCCGGTGACGCCGCCTGACAGCGGAAGCGATCCGGTGGTGGAAGTGATTACGCCGGAAACGCCGGTGACGCCGCCCGAAAGCGGGAGCGACCCGGTGGTAGAAGTGATTACGCCGGAAACGCCGGTGACGCCGCCAGACAGCGGAAGCGATCCGGTGGTGGAAGTGATTACGCCGGAAACGCCGGTGACGCCGCCCGACAGCGGGAGCGACCCGGTGGTGGAAGTGATTACGCCGGCAGCGCCGGTGACGCCGCCTGACAGCGGGAGCGACCCGGTGGTGGAAGTGATTACGCCGGTGACACCGGTCACCCCGCCCGAAAGCGGGAGCGACCCCGTGGTGGAAGTGATCAAGCCCGCGACCCCGCCTGACAGCGGAAGCGACCCCGTGGTGGAGGTCGTGACGCCCGCCGCGCCGCCCACGGGCGGGTCCGGGGCGGAGCTGATCGTCCCGTCGTCAGCGGAAACCGAACCGTAAAATGACCGAACAGGGGATGCTGCACACCCCCTGTTTGTCGTTGAAAGGAGTTATAATGATGCTGAAACGATATCTGGCGCTGATGCTTCTGCTGGCGGCCGTGCTGGCCGCGGCGACCGCGCTGGCCGCGGAGTCCATCAGCTTTGAGGAGAGCACGGTGACCCTGTTTGAAAACGAGCAGCGTACGCTGAACGTGACGGTCAGCGAGGGGTTGCGCGACGGGGAGGTCCGCTATGCTTCCGGATCGCCCAAGGTGGCCACGGTGGACGCCAACGGCTGCGTGACCGGCGTATCGAAGGGCACTGCGGTCATCACCGCGTCCATCAAAACCGCCAAGCAGACCTACAAGGCGACCGTCAAGGTGACGGTGCTCCGGGCGGTCGAGAGCGTCGCCCTGAACGAGGAAGGGCTGAACGTGCTGACCGAGGAGGACGGTGTCAGCTTCTACCTGGCACAGAGCCTGCTGGGCGATTACCTGCCCGAGGAGATGTACGAGGACAGCCAGTCGGTTGAGCGCATCATCCTGCTGATCAACGGCCGGAAGATGACCGCTGCCCCGGTGGTGAAGCCGAACGGCGCGAGCGACAAGACCGTGACGGTGACCTCCTCGGACGAGGCTGTGCTGACGGTGCGCAAGCAGTCCCTGACCGCCAGCCAGGAGGGCGCGAGCCTGCTGACCGTCGCGAGCGTATCCAATCCGGAGGTGACAGTCCGCTACGGCGTGCTGGTGGTATCCCCGGTGACCAAGCTGACCGCCGACACCGTGCGGACGACCATCGGCGTGGGCGGCACCACCCAGGTGGAACTGGGCTTCGATCCGGAGGATGCGACCTTCAAGGCGGTCCGCTGGACCAGCGAGTCGCCCAAGGTGGCGACCGTGGACGAAAACGGCCTGGTGACCGGCGTGTCGAAGGGCCGCGCCGTCATCCGCGCCACCGCGCTGGACGGCTCGCGGAAGACGGACAGCGTCACCGTAACGGTCCAGCTGCTGCCGACGGCCGTTGTCATCAGCGGCGACAGCGCCTTTGATCTGGCCACCGGCAAGACCCGAGACCTGAAGGCTGCCGTCCAGCCCACGAACGCGTCCAATACCAAGCTGACTTGGTCGAGCACCGACCCCGGGGTCGCGCGGGTCAACCAGCAGGGCCGCGTGACGGCCGTGAACCTCGGCGAGTGCGACATCGTCGCCGCGAGCGAGGCGGACCCGGACATCGCGGCTTCGGTCCATGTGACTGTTATCCAGGAAATCACCTCGATTAAGTTCACGCAGCGCAGCATGGATCTCGCGGTGCACAGCACGGGCTATGCCCAGGTGGACATCAGCCCGGCGAACGCCAGCAATCCGACCGTTACCTTCAGCTCGGACAACACCCGCGTGGCGACGGTGGACGCCGCCGGCCTGATCACCGCGGTGTCCAAGGGCAATACCACCATCCGCGCCAAGGCCGCGGACGGCAGCGGAAAGACCGCTTCCATGACGCTCAACGTCGTCCAGCTGCCGGAGGAGATCACCCTGGACAAGTCCGCCGTGACGGTCTATAACGGCCGTACGGCCCGGATCACCGCGACTGTCCTGCCCAAGAACGCCAACAACCGCGCCGTGACCTGGGAATCCACCGACACGGCGATCGCCAAGGTCAACGCCGAGGGCCAGATCACCGGCGTCAAGGCGGGCAGCTGCCAGGTGATCTGCCGGGCCAAGGCGGACCAGAGCGTCACCGCCGTGGTGGACGTGACGGTGCACCAGCTGGTGACTGCCATCACGCCGGACGTGCGCACCGTGACCCTGAATGTGGGGGAATCCACCCGGATCCACTGGACGGTCGGACCGGATGACGCGACCAATCCGGCGGTCACCCTGTCCAGCAGCAAGACCGGCGTCGCGACGATCGAGCAGGACGGTTACCTGCGGGCCATCAAGCGCGGCGAGTGCAACATCATCATCAAGGCCCAGGATGCGGGCGGCAAGCAGGCGACGGTCAAGGTCAACGTGCTGCAGCCGGTTGAGGGCGTGACCATGCGCGAGACGGCCGTTACCGCCGACGTGGAGGGCACGGTGAAGCTGACCGCCATCCTGATTCCCTCAGACGCCAGCAATACGCGGATGCGCTGGCAGAGCGCGGACGAATCGATCGCGACGGTCAGCGGCAGCAACACGAAACCTACGGTCACCGGCCATCGCTGGGGCACGACGCAGATCACCGGCACCACCGAAGACGGCGGCTATACGACGTCTGCCTATGTGACGGTCGGCAATTACGACACCGCCCTGCGCCCGACCGACCTGTACCTGGAAAACAACGCTGTCAAGCTGTCCATCATCAACGTGAGCAACCTGAGCATCGCCCGCGTGGAGTTCACCATCGAGTGCTATGACATCTTCAACGTCCCGCTGGCCTGCAACGTCAACGGCTCCAATTCCTTCGACGGCCTGTACCAGTACCCGCTGGACGAGGGCGAGAGCACGCGGCACGGCCGGTTCAACTTCATTGATTATCTCCAGCCCGTCGATCCGATCGGCCGCGTGGTGCTGACCATCACCTCCTACCGCGTCCAGAGCGGCGTGCAGGGCAGCTGGGGCTATGACATCCCCACGGAAGCGCTGGCCCCGTTCGAGTACGTGAGCCCCGATTATATCGGCTTCCTGCCGCCTGAGGAGGGGGAGGAAGAAGCCCTGCCTGAATTCGTTGTCCTTGAGGAAGAAGAACAGGTACCGCCGCCTGTCGGCTGAGCGCAAGGGGGCTTGCTTCCCTTGCGGGACACTCCTGAGAGAAGCGGGAAGGCTTTGGCGGCCTTCCCGTTTTTCCTGCTTTCATTGATTGGGGCACAGCGACGGGAGCCTTGCAAGGACCGCGGTGAAGCGATGAAAAAAGTTCTTGCAGGAATCAGCCTGTTGCGGTACAATAGCACTGTCAACAGAATCAAAGGAGGCTCTTTCATGGCATTCACCCCCCCGAAAAAAGAAAAACTGACCGGCATCCTGGCGATCATCCTGTACCTGGTCACCGGGCTGCTGCTGCTGTTCCGTCCGGACATTATGGGCCAGCTGACGCGGTGGACCCTGACGATCGCCCTGGGCGCGGTGGCTGTGTACCAGGCTGTCCGCTATTTCCGCCTGACGCCGGCTGAAGCGGCCAAAGGGTACAACATGACTGTTGCGCTGATCGCCGGGACGCTGGCGCTGCTGGCGGGCCTGACACCGGGGCTGCTGACCAACCGCATGTGGGGCATCCTGATTCTCTGCGGCGGCTACATGAAGTTCCAGACCTCCTGGGATTTTTACCGCCTGGGCCATGGCCGCTGGTGGTGGATCATGGTCGGCACGGCGGTTTCCCTGCTGTTCGGCGTGCTGATCGTCACTGAGGTCATCAGCGCCAACGTGGCGGTGTGGATCGGCATTGCGCTGCTGCTGGAAGCGGTGATGGACGCCTTCGTGCTGGTCATGACCGCCAAGGGCGATAAATGGGATGCCGCGCCGAAGCAGAAGCAGGAAAAGAAGCCGGAAACCGAACAGTCCGGAGAGGAAGAAGCCGCTCCCGCGGCCCCCACTGCCGCGCCTGCCCCGGCGGAGGAACCGGCGCCCATGTATCCGACAGAGCCGTCCCCGGAACCGTCATATGAACCCGCCGCCACGGCGGACGGCGGCAAGGAAGTGCCCGCCGAGGCGTGAAAAACGCCGGGCGGACGCGCTGGCCGGATCGGTCAGCAGGCTGAAACCCCGCTCAGAAGCGCCGGGATCCCGGCGCTGTACTGATAAATCACTCACCGCATACCATGCGTACACTAAAGGAGGAACATACGATGACCATTACCAAGACTCAGAACGGCAGCGCTTATACCGTCGCGGTAGCAGGCCGCCTGGACACCATGACCGCCCCGCAGCTGGAAGCGGAACTGAACGGCGTGCTGGGCTCGGCGGACAGCCTGACCCTGGACTTCAGCAAGCTGGACTATATCTCTTCCGCCGGACTGCGCGTGCTGCTTTCCGCGCACAAGGTCATGAGCGCCAAGGACGGCCTGACGGTCACCAATGTCAATGATATCGTGCAGGAAGTTCTGGACGTGACCGGTTTTTCCGATATCCTGAACATTGAGTGAGGCCGCGTCATGAAGACCGATGTGATTGATGTCTCCAGCAGCGGCGCGCACATGGAGGCCGCGCTGCGGCAGGGGGACAAGGTCGCGCAGTACAAGGACCTTTCAGCCAGGGATGCGCTGCATCTGCGCCTGCTGATCGAGGAAATGATGGCCATGATGCGGTCCATCACCGGTCAGATCCATGGCAAGTTCTGGATCGAAGACCAGAATGACGTGTATGAGCTGCACCTGACTGCGCAGACCCGCATGACCAGCACGAAGCGCGAGCAACTGCTGTCCGTGTCCACCACCGGCGAGAACGAGTCTGCCCGCGGCCTCATGGGCCGGCTGCGCGATATCTTCGACCGGAACGCCGACGAGGATGTCGCCGCCTGGTCCACTTCCATGATGTATGCGGATATGATGGATTATACCGGCATGCCCGCGACGGACTGGGAGTGGACGATGTCCGCCTACCAGGATGAGCTGAAGACCCTGGTGGACCAGAAGAATGAAAACGCGAAAAACATGTGGGACGAGCTTGAGAAGTCCGTCGTCACGCATGTCGCGGACGATATCAAGGTCAGCATCCGCAACCAGCAGGTGGAAATGGTCATCTACAAGAAGTTCGACTGATCCGTCCGATGAGGGTCTGACCGCGCTCGGCATACAGTAGAAAGGGCCGGAGGGAGAGATACACGCATGAAGGAAATCACCGTCAAAGCCGTCGGGGAAAACATGCCGGAGCTGACCGCTTTTATTGACAGTGAGCTGGAAGCCGTCGACTGCCCCATGAAGCAGCAGATGCAGATTGACATGGCCATCGACGAGATTTTCAGCAATATCTGTCTGTACGCGTACCAGCCCGAAACCGGTATGGCAACGATACGCTTTGACTTTGACGAGGCGGAGGGCGCTGTGACCCTGACCTTCATCGACCAGGGCCGTCCCTACAATCCCCTGCAGAAGGAAGACCCGGACGTCACCCTGCCGGCGGAGCAGCGTGCCATCGGCGGACTGGGCATCTTTCTGGTCAAAAAGACCATGGATTCGCTGGATTACCGGCATGAAAACGGACAGAACATGTTCAGCATCAAGAAAATCATCCGGACCTGACCCTGCCGGTCAGGCGGGCTTATGGATGAAGTATCTCCTGTGTCAGGGCGTTTGACCATGACACAGTTTTTTATTCCGGGAGAGAGGACGATGGCAATGACGCGAATGAAACAAGGAATCATGCGGTGCGCCCTGCTTTGCGCGGCGCTGTGCTGCCTGGCGCTGCTCTGTGCGGCGCCTGCGATGGCGGACGGGTGGTTCTGCCCGTCGTGCGGACGGACCAATACCGAAACGCGCTGCGCGAATTGCGGGAAAAGCCGGCCGGCCGGCGCCGACACGCTGAAGGTCACCGGGTACCTGGCGGTGTACAGCCGCAGCACCGAGCAGTATGTGCGGAGGAGCGACGGCCGCCTGAGCGGGCTGGGAAGGGACGAATACGTGGCTTTCTCCCTGGATCTTACCAACCAGGGGAAGGGGGAACACTGGTTCCGGGACGTCCATTTCCGTGTGGACGGCGGCGAGCCGCTGCGACTGATGGATTTCTCGCTTCAGGGAAACCGGCAGACAAAATGCCATGTGTATCACACGAACATGGACAGGATGGCGCCGGGTACGCACAAGGTCGAGTTTTACGTGAACGGTATGCTGGTCAATACGGATCACTTTCACCTGATCCGGGACTGGCAGTCGATCATGCCCTATCCGGGCAGCGCCCAGATTGCGGCTGTCAGCGGGAAGGGCCGCTCGCCCTATGTCGTCTTCTATCCGCAGTTCGGCGCGGTGCAGGGGCTGACGGAATTCGCCCTGGATTTCTGGATCGATGATATGGATGACTACACCTATTTCGCCGCCATGGACTGGGAGATGGATGTTTCATCCCTGAAGCAGAAGTACGCGAGCGTTACGAACGACTACAACGACCCGGGCGGCGTCTATTGCGGCTTCCAGCGGTGGGAGAACGGCCGGACAGGCGTGATCATGTCCGTCTGGGACGTCTTCTGCAAGGACCGCAGCGGGCGCACGAAGGTCTACTGCGCCAGGGAACTGTATCCGGAGGTCCGTGAGGGCGTTTCCAAAACCTCCGGCGAGGGCAGCTTCCAGCAGTTTATCCAGGAATACCATTGGGAGGCGCGGCATCCGTACCGCATGCTGATGCAGCAATCCACTTCGGAGGATACCGGCAACACTGTGCTGACGATGTGGGTCTGCGACCTGGTGAGCATGCGGTGGGACAGGCTGGTGTCCTTCGACCTCGGGTATGCCAGCGCGTACATGCATACCAAGAGTATGGCCGGCTTTATGGAAAACTACGGCACCTCGCATGCCGGGCAGGTCAGGAATGTCAGCATCGCCAATGTGCGCGGCAGGAATTACCGGACCGGCCAATGGGTCGCGGCCCGGGACATGGTCTTTACCGTCAACAACAGCATCACGATGATGGACTATATCGGCAGCTACAGCTTCGGTGCGGACGACCATTCCTTCTGGATCATCACCTCCGGGGTGTCGGGACTGTGCCGCCTGCCGAAGAGCGGATCGCGCTACTCTGTCAAATACGCCAGCACGGACAGTCCGTACTGATCGCGCACACCATGGGGAAGAAAGAGGGGGATCCTTACATGAATTATTTTGACGAACGCTATGTGCTGGATACATTCCAGACTCTGCTGGCCATCGACAGCACGACAGGCCAGTTCCGGGCAATCCAGGACTGGGTGGAGGCGGAGGTCAGGCGCCTGGGCTATACGCCTGTGACGACGCATAAGGGCGGTGTCATCGTGGACCTGGGAGGCACGGGCGAACCGCTGGTCATCACCGCCCACCTGGATGACATTGGCCTGATGGTGCGCAGGATCAACGCGGACGGCACGCTCAACGTGTGCAGCGTCGGCGGGCTTTATCCCTTCTATTGCGTGACGGAGAATGTGCGGGTGTATGCGGGGGACGGCCGGGTCTATACCGGGACGGTGTGCCGCACCCCCAACTCGGTGCACGTGACCGAGGAAGAGCTGCGGACGACCATGGGCGATTTCCGGAAGAACGTCTGCGTGGTGCTGGACATGCCCGTCCATACCGCGGCGGATACCCGGGCGCTGGGGATCGAGACCGGCGATATGATCGCGCTGGAACCGCGCTTCTGCGTAAGCGGCGGCTACATCAAGAGCCGCTTTGTGGATGACAAGGCCTGTGCCGCCGTGCTGCTGAACGTGATGAAGACCCTGAAGGAGCAGGGCCTGACGCCGGCGCGCAAGGTGTACGCCTACTTTGCGTGCTATGAGGAAATCGGCCATGGGACCACCTACCTGCCCGCGGATACCCGGGATATCCTGGCATTGGACATCGCGCCGACAGGCCCGGACCAGAACTCGGAGGAGCACCGGGTGTCCATCTTCTGCAAGGACAGCCGGTTCCCCTATCACTATGAGATGACGCAGGAGCTGCGCGCGGCCGCAAAGGCGGCGGGGGTGGACTATGTGATGGACATCTTCACGCCGCACTACGGTACGGACGGCGACGCCTCCGTGACCGCCGGCTACGATATCCGCCACGCCGCGATCGGCCCCGGTACCGCCAACAGCCACGGCTATGAGCGCACGCACATCGACGGCCTCATGAACACCTACCGGCTGACCATGGCATACATCAGGGCATAACACTGACAGAACTCAAATACAAAGCAAGTACAATCTGCCCATTGACAGCGGCGCGGGTCGGGTGATATGATGATTTTATCATCCGGAAAGGAGGAACCGCCGATGACACGGTACAGCTGGACGATGACTGTGAAGATGTGCATGCGCCGCATGTGCATGCGTTTTGCTGCTGTCGATTCGATGGATTCCTGCCGGGCATGATACGGCAATCGCAATGAAGCGCGGGGGGATTCATCGAATCTCCCCGCTTTTTGCGAGTCAACGTGCCAGTCAACGGATGAAAGGAGGGTTTGACCATGTGCCGGCCCCTGTTTCCTTCCAGCTTCAACCGGGAGAGCCGCCGAATGTGACGGAAAGCCGTTTCCCGCGTGCGTGTTTTCCCGAGTGAATGAAATCATTTTATTGAAGAAAAGGAGAATTGCCATGAAGAAGTTTGTCGCCATCCTGCTGGCCGCCCTGCTGGGCCTCTCTGCGCTTGCCGCCGTCGCGGATACCATCACCATCGCCGTGCCCAACGATCCGACCAATGAAGGCCGCGCGCTGCAGCTGCTGCAGGCCAACGGCATCCTCACCCTGAAAGAGGGCGTCGGCCTGAACGCCACCAAGAATGACATCGAGTCCTTCGCCAACGTGGAGATCGAGATCTACGAAGTCAACGCCGAGCTGGTGCCCAATGTCCGCACAGACGTCGACTACGCGATCATCAACAGCAACTATGCCATCCAGGCTGGCCTGAATCCGGCGGCTGAGTCCCTTCTCGTGGAAGACGCCATCGGCAATCCCTACATCAACGTGGTCAGCGTGAAGGAAGGCAATGAGGACAGCGACGCCGCGAAGGCGCTGGCTGCCGCCGTGCTGAGCCAGCAGGTGGTCGATTATATCAACGCTACCTACAGCGGCAGCGTGATCTCCTCCGTGGCCGAGCCCACCGACGGCTATGACGCCACCGTGAATTATGAAGCCCTGGCCGGCACCACGATTTCCATCGCCGCCACCCCCAACCCCCATGTGGAAATCCTGAACATTGCGAAGGAGATTCTGGCTGCCAAGAACGTGAACCTTGAGATCATCGAAGTCACCGACTACATCACCCCCAACACCCTGGTCGAGGATGGCGACGTATTCGCGAACTATTTCGCGCACCAGCCCTACCAGGACAATTTCAATGCGGAGAACAACTCCCACCTGGTCACCGTCGCGGGCATCCACATCGAGCCCCTCGGCCTCTACAGCGGCCGTCAGGCGGACCTGACCGCCCTGGGCATCCAGGCGAAGTGATCCGCAGGAGGAATTGTCTGAAAAAACCTCCGAATTTCTTTGACAGACGCGCCTGGATCAGGTAGAATAGTCTTGTCAAGCTGCTCACTGGCGGCCGACCGGCCGCCAGTGAATTCATTTCTGGAGGATTTTCCATGATTGAGTTACGCAACCTGTCCAAGAGCTTCGTCACTGCGGACGGGCCGGTGGATGCGCTCAAACACGTGAGCCTCACCATCCGGGACGGGGATATTTATGGCATCATCGGCATGAGCGGCGCGGGCAAGAGCACCCTCGTCCGCTGCATCAATATGCTGGAGCGGCCCACAGAGGGCAATGTCATCTGGGACGGTACCGACCTGGGCGCCCTGCCCAAGAAGGAGATCCAGCAGGTCCGCCACCAGATCACCATGATTTTCCAGTCGTTCAACCTGCTGATGCAGCGGACATGCCTGGAAAACATCATGCTGCCCCTGAAGCTGACCCATGTGCCCCGCGTCCGGGCCCGGGCGCGGGCGCTGGAACTGCTGGAGACGGTGGGCCTGCCCGATAAGGCCAACGCCTACCCTGCCCAGCTGTCCGGCGGTCAGCAGCAGCGCATCGCCATCGCCCGGGCGCTGGCGACGGATCCCAAGGTGCTGCTCTGCGACGAGGCAACCTCCGCGCTGGACCCGAAAACCACCCATGCCATCCTGGAGCTGATCCGTGATATCAACCAGAAGATGGGAATCACCGTCATTATCATCACCCACCAGATGAGCGTGGTGCAGGAGATCTGCAACCGCGTGGCGATCCTGGAAAACGGTACGGTGGTGGAAGAGGGGGAAGTGAGCGAGGTGTTTTCCAATCCCCGGACGTCCGCGACGCGTGCCCTGGTCTATCCCGACATGGCGGAGGGCATGGACGTGATGGGCGCGGCCCACCAGCAGATGGTGCGTCTGGTGTTCCACGGCGCGGCAGCGGCCACCAAGCCGCTGATCGCCAATATGGCCATCGACTGCGGACTGGCGGCCAATATCCTGTCCGCGACCACCCGGACCCTGGGCGGCAAGGTATATGGCAACATGCTGCTGAATATCCCCGGCGGGCCGGACGAGCTGGCGACGGCGGTCAAATACATGAGCGCCACGCCCAACGTGACGGTCCAGGTGGATGTGGAATACGCCCCGGCGGACGCGGCGGGGGAGACTGAGGGGGCGGACGCTGAATGAATCAATATATCCAGACGTATTATAACCCGGATAAACTGGCCAAGGCCTGGGAAGTGATCAAGGCCAGTTTCCTGCAGGAGACGGGCGTTACGCTGTATATCACGCTGATGGCCACGCTGTTCGCCATCCTCATCGGCCTTCCGTTGGGGGTGCTGCTGGTAACCGGCGACGCCAAGGGCATTCGTCCGTTGCCCAAGCCCCTGATGGCCTTCCTCAACTGGCTGATCAACCTGCTGCGCTCCGCGCCGTTTATCATCCTGATCGTGGTACTGATGCCCATTACCCGCGCCATCGTGGGCAAGGCGGTGGGCAACGCCGCCGTCATCGTCCCGCTGGTCATCGCGGCCTTCCCGTTCGTGGCCCGGCTGGTCGAGGGCTCCCTGCGTGAGGTCAACCCCAACATCATTGAGATGTCCCTGTCCATGGGCGCTTCCACCTGGGAGACCGTGGTCCATGTGATGCTGCCAGAGAGCGTGCCCTCCCTGATCACTGCCCTGACCACCGCCGTGACCACCATCCTGGGCTATACCGCCATGTCCGGCGCGGTCGGCGGCGGCGGCCTCGGCAACCTGGCCATCACCCAGGGCCAGCAGCGCTACAACCAGGCCGTGCTGCTGGCGGCCCTGATCGTCCTCGTGATCCTGGTCCAGGTCTTCCAGACCGTCGGCACCTGGTTCGCCCGCAAGAGCGACAAGCGCCTCAAGCAGTGACCTGTGGCGCAATTCCGGAACTTATACTGCTTTTCGTCTGAATCAATCTGTATGAGAAAGAGCCGGCCATGGAGCCGGCTCTGGGTATCAAAGACCTGGCTGCGCCGAACGCTGCCAGGTCTTATACTTTATGATTCGATAGATTACCGGAAGCACCGGTGGATGATTTCAATCACCCGGTCCTGCTGTTCTGCCGTCATCTTGTTGTCGCTGGGCAGGCACAGACCACGGCGGAAGATGTCCGCGCCGACGTCTACGCCGCTGCCGGCGATGTAGGCATTGCTCCGGCCCCGCCCGTTGCCCTCGACGGTTACGAAAGCGTGGGTGCGGTAGATGGGCTGCATATGCATCGGCTTCCAGATGGGCCGGCCTTCTGCGTTGAAGGCCGCGATGGCGTCCAGGATCTCCTGCGGGCTGCTTTTGCCGGGCACGCTCTGGTACAGGTAATCCTGTTCACCGCGCACCATGGGGGCCATGGCGTCCTCGTCGATGATCATACAGCTCAGCCAGAAGTTGGGTACGCTGTTGACCCGGTCCCAGGGATTCATCCGGACCGGCAGGTCCGCCAGGCCGCGCTCGTACCGCTCCCAGATCGCCCGCTTCTGGCTGACGTGCTCGTCCAGGTAGGGGATCTGCCCGCGGATGATGCCGGCGATGATGTTGCTCATCCGGTAGTTGTAGCCGATTTCCTCATGCTGGTACCACGGGGCGGCTTCCCGGCTCTGGGTGGACCATTTACGGACCTTGTCAGCGTCCTCCTTGCTGTCCGTCAGGAACATGCCGCCGGCGGAGCCGGTGATGATCTTGTTGCCGTTGAAGGAGATGGCGTTGTAATCGCCAAAGGTGCCCGTCTGCCGGCCTTTGTAGGTGGCGCCGAGGGATTCGGCGGCGTCCTCCACCAGGAGGGCGCCATGGGCGTCGCAGACGCGGCGGATCTCATCGATTTTGCCCGGGGTGCCGTACAGGTGGGCCACTACGACCAGGCGGACATCCGGATAGAGTTCAAACGCTTTCTCTAGGACGATGGGATCCATGTTCCATGTATCCCGTTCCGTGTCGATAAAGACGGCCTCGCCGTCCTCATAGGCGACGGGATTGATCGAGGCATCGAAGGTGACGTCGCTGCAGAAGACGCGGCGCCCCTGCAGGGTACCTTCGTTGGGCTTGGCCTGACCGTACAGCCGCTCGCCGGCCAGCTTTGTGGCCAGGTGCAGCGCGGAGGTGCCGCAGGAAAGACCGACGGCGTACCTGACGCCTACATAGTCCGCGATGGCGGCTTCCACGGCGTCGATGTTTGCGCCCACAGTGGACACCCAGCCGTCCTGGATGGCCTCGTCCACCCAGCGCTGCTCGTCCCCGTGCATGGTGGGGGAGGAAAGCCAGACTTTCTTTTCAAACGGTGTGATTCCGCTGAAACGGGGATCACTCAAAAAACGACTCATACAGACGCTCCTTCAGGATGGCGCGGCAAACTGAGATTCCGTAATCATTGGTACAGGAACGCATAAAAGCAAACCTGCCCATATACATTATAGCATATCGGCAGGTGGATAAGCAAGCGGAAAAAACAATGGCAGAAACGGGAAACCACCTGTTATACATTTCCACAGCCAGGTGGCGTACCAAACAGACCACGCCGACGCGGGAGGCCGCAGGCCGAACCGTCGTCATTTTCCGCAGCCGTCCACCTTCCCAGCCCAGCGGCGTACCAACCTGTCCTCTGCGGCACGGAATCCCGGAGTCCGCCGGTTCACCCGGCGGATGAGGCCG
>CACXEB010000352.1 GCA_902766515.1 uncultured Eubacteriales bacterium | reverse complement strand
GCAGACCATGAACAGCGTGTCGCACCACAGCTGCTGGTAATGCTTGTTCCACACGGTGCAGTGCTGCAGCCCGCCGTATTCCGTGCGGGGCATCTCCTTCATGACCCAGTCGATCCAGCTCTCGATGACGGGCAGGTATTTTTCGTTCTTTGTTTCTTCATACAGGCAGGTCAGCGTCAGCACCGGCGCGACGGTGTTCACGTTGCGGTGGGGCTGCTGCTCGCGGCTCAGCATGTCGTCATACCAGCCGGTCAGGTAGTCCAGGATGGCCCGGTCGCCGCTCTGCTGGTAGGTCTTGTAGATGCCGTACAGCGCGACGCCGGTGGGCCATTCCCAGTTGTTCATGGTGAGATGTCCGCGGGACGGGTCGTTGCCGTCCGCCCGCTTCAGCATGGCCAGCACCCGGTCGGCTGTCTGACGGTAAGTTTCACTCATTGCTTCGGTCACCTGCCTGTTCGATTTCTGGAATGATAGCGCTTACATTATAATATGGTGCATGCCGGGTGTCAATACATTTTTTGACATTTTTTACGTGCTTTTCATGTTTTTATGGGGAATACTTGCACTTTTATGACATGTGATGTATAATCAAAGCGCTTACATCATTACGGGCGCCGGTCCCTGCCCAGGCGGGGCCGGTCCGGGCACGGGAGGAGGCAGGACATGCCCAACGACAACGTGACCATTTATGATATCGCCGCGGACGCCGGGGTGTCCATCGCGACGGTTTCGCGCGTGCTGCGGGGGGAAAGCAAGGTGTCCGCCGCGACGCGGGAGAAGGTGCAGTCGGCGATCGACCGCCGGAATTACCGGCCCAGCTCCATCGCCCGGGGCCTGATCAGCAAGACGACCCATTCGCTGGGAATCATCCTGCCCAAGCTGCTGAATCCCCACTACGCCATGATCTTTACCGGCGCGCAGGAGGAGGCCAGCCGGCTGGGCTATACGGTCAGCCTGTTTCCGTGGAGCAGCCTGGATACCCGGGCGTACAACCCGGCGACCATGCTGGCGGAGCGGCGGCTGGACGGCATCATCGTCTGCGTCGAATACCTGCCCGCCGACCATGACGGCCAGGTGCTGGCGTCCCTCCGGGAGCTTCGGCGCGTCATGCCGGTGGTGCTGATCGGCTGCGTGCCGCCCTGGTATGATTTCCCGTGCGTGACCAACAATAACGCCGCCATGATCCGGGAGATCGTCGCCTATCTCGTGTCCCTGGGGCATGAGCGCATCGCCTTTATCGGCGGCGTGGAGGAGGACCGGGACCCCATGCGGCGGGACGTGGGCTACCGCGAGGGCCTGCGGGACGCGCGCCTGCCCTGTACCGATTCCTACCGTGTGTACTGCCGGGGGACCGCCGAAGCGGGGCGGACGGCGCTGGCGGGCATGCTGGACGCCCTGAAGCCGGATTACTGGCCGACGGCCATCATTGCCATGAACGACCTGGTGGCCATGGGCTGCCAGGCGGAGGCCCGCGCCCGCGGCCTGAAGATGCCGGAGCAGCTGTCCATCATCGGCTGCGACGACCTGTTCTGCGCGCCCTACCTGGTGCCGGCGCTGACCAGCATCAACTCGCACCAGCAGCGCACCGGCGCGCGGGCGGTCCAGCTGCTGATCAGCGGCGAAAACAAGCAGGAGACCGGCGACTGGGAGCTGGTCGTGCGGGATTCCTGCGCGAATCTTCATGCAGGAGGCAAAAGCGATGGCGCGCCCGCGTCGGACCGTCCTTGAGTACCGCAGCTACGAGCTGCCGGCGGAATTCCCGATCATGGCGCTGAGCGGCGACCGGTGGCGGATCAGCGCCGTGCCGGCCCAGCACCTGCACTTCCACAACTGCCTGGAGATCGGCATCTGCCATTCCGCCGGCGGCACCATGATGTTCGACCGCCAGCGCGTGCCCTTCCATGCGGGCGACGTGACGTGCATCGCCCGCAACGTGCCGCACACCACCTGGTCCGACGCCGGGGAGCGCAGCCTGTGGAGCTACCTCTTCCTGGACCCGGACGCGCTGCTGGGGGATTCGGCGCTGGGCGAATACGCCAACCTGCCGGACAGCCGGCGCTTCCTGTCGGACTGCAACCTGATCCTGTCCCCGGCGGCGCATCCCTGGGCCGCGCCGCTGGTCCTGGAGCTGATCGATGAGCTGACCCGC
Source organism: uncultured Eubacteriales bacterium (assembly GCA_902766515.1). The sequence continues at coordinate 4,300 of CACXEB010000352.1, read as the reverse complement.
TGCCTGCCCGGGTACCAGGTCTGCGTCCGCGGCCTGTGCACGGCCCTGCTCATGAACCTGCTGCGGGTGTACGGCCAGGACGGCAGCGAGACGGTGCGCGACCCGTATATCCACGCGCTCGCGCCGGCGTTCAGCTACATCCACGATCATTATATGCAGGAGTTTCCGCAGGAGATCCTGGCGGAGGCCTGCCACCTGAGCCCGACGCATTTCCGGCGGCTGTTCAAGGAGCAGACGGGCACCTCACCGCTCAACTTCCTGCACCAGACCCGGATCCTCAAAAGCTGCTCGCTGCTCCGCTCGTCGGTGCGCTCCATTACGGAGATCGCCGGGATGGTGGGCTACAACACCCTGAGCAGCTACAACCGGCATTTCAGCAGCGCCATGGGCTGCACGCCCACCGTATGGCGCAGGACCGAGGGCAACAACCTCCGGCCTTCCCTGCTGACCTTCAGCGGATGGACGGAGGCGGAACATATTGAAACGGAAGACGCTTCGTAAAGGAGGCTCCCATGCTGCGATCCATCATTGATTTCGGCGCGGTCCCGGACGGGCGGACCAACTGCGCCGCGGCCATCCAGTCGGCGGTGGACGCGGCGGCCGGGGACGGCGGCGGGACGGTGCTCATCCCCGCCGGGCGCTGGCTGTCCGGATCCGTGCTGCTGAAAAGCCATGTGACCCTGCAGCTGGAGAGCGGCGCCTGCCTGGTCTCCAGCCTGGATGAAAGCGAGATCTTCCCCTTCCCCGCCTCGCCCGAGGAGGGGCCGGTGGACGGCTGGAACGGCGGGTTTTTCCTCGGCGGCCGGGACGCCGAGGACGTCCGGATCACCGGCGGCGGGGTGATCGACGGCCAGGGGGACCGGGTGTTCACCGACGCGGATGTGGACAGCGGCTTTCACGAGTGTCCGTACCGCTGCGCGTCCTTCCGGCCGCGCATGGTCCTGTTTGAAAACATCCGCGGGCTGGAGATCGGCGGCGTGACCCTCCGCAACGCGGCCTTCTGGACGCTGCACATGGCGGGCTGCCGGGACGTGCGCATCCATGACATCCGCATCCTGAACGACGACCGCGGCGCGAACAACGACGGCATCGATCCGGACTGCTGCCGGAACGTGGTGATCTCCAACTGCCTGGTGGAGACCGGCGACGACGCGATCGTGCTGAAATCCACCGCGCCGATGGCGAAGCGCTACGGACCCTGCGAAAACGTGACGATCAGCGGCTGCGTGCTGCACTCCCGGGATTCCGCCCTCAAGATCGGCACGGAGACCCACGGGACGATCCGGCGCGTGATCCTGTCCGACACCGTGGTGCGGGACTGCTCGCGGGGCGTCGGCATCTGGGTGCGCGACGGCGGCACGGTGGAGGACATCCAGGTGCATCACCTGGTCGGCGCGGTGCGCCGCTATGCCGACGCGTATGACCTGCCCGGGGCGCCGGGCTGGTGGGGCAAGGGTGAGCCGTTGTTCATCAGCGCGACCCGCCGCCGCGGCCAGCCGGACCGCTTTCCGGGCCATATCCGCCGCCTTTCATTTTCGGATATCCGGCTGGACTGCGAGAGCAGCCTGTTCATCGCCGGGGAGGCGGACTGCCCGATCGAGGACGTGCGCCTGCGCGAAATCCACCTGCGCTTCGTCCGCCAGAGCACCCAGCCCGGCGGCCTGTTTGACGAGCAGCCGTCGGAGCGCCACGTCTATCCCCACAGCATCCCCGCCCTGTACGCCCGTTCCGCGGACGGCCTCGTCCTGCGCGACAGCACCGCCGCCTTCACCGGGGACGGCGAGGCCTGGGACGGCACGCTGACGGAAACGGAGGACTGCGGGAGGACGGAGATACGGTGGGAGTGAGTTTTCGCACGCCATATACGTGAAGAAAAACACTGTCACCCGGCAGGATGCCTGCCGGGTGACAGTGTTTTTATTGCCCCTGCATCGCCAGCAGGGCGAGGGTGCCGGGGTCCTTTTCGCCGTGGTAGTAGGCGTCCAGCACCCGTCGGAATACGGAATCCTTTCCGCCTGCCTCCGCGAACAGCGTCATGCAGGAGCGGAGCTTCAGGACGTCCGGATAGCCGAAGATCCGGGCCGCGTCCTTGTCCTCGAGCGCCATCAGCGCCTCGCTGATTTCGACCAGCCTCGGCCCCAGCACGGGGTCGGCCAGGTAGGCCCGCGCCTCATCCAGGCAGGTGATCCCGTAATAGTCCGACATGCTGCTGCCGCCCAGGCCGCGCAGCTGCGGGAAAATATACCACATCCAGTGGTTGACCTTCCGTCCGTTCCGGACCTCGCCCAGCGCCATGGCATAGTCATGCGCCTGCGCGCTGACGAACCGGTCCAGGTGGTATTCCATGCTCATTCCTCCTTCCCGGGGGCCGCTTCCGGCCGCACGGTCCGGAGCGCTTTGACGATCTCCATGAACTGCCGGACCCGGTCCGGGTCCACCGGCGCTTCCGTGGTGCCGCCCTGCTTGAACCAGCTGCCCACGATCGCGCCGTCAGCGACGGACAGCTGCTGTTGGCAGGCCTCCGCGGTGACGCCCGCGCCGACGAAGAGCGGGAAATCGCCCAGCGCGTCCCGGAACTGCCGGATTTTTTCCATCCCCGTGTCCATTCCGGTGCCCTCGCCGGTCACGACTACGGCGTCGCAGCGGCCTTTGCCGATCGCCAGGTCCTCCTCCACGCTGCGCCCGGAGCGGACCGGCTGGTACTTGAAGCGCACGCCGCCGAGCAGGAAGACCGGATACCGGGCCCGGAGCTCCGCGAGGCGTTCTGCGTAATCGCCGTCGCAGGTCCTGCTGTATAGGTTGGGCTTGTCATGGCCCCTCATGCCGCTGCCCGGGCGCAGGTGGCCGCAGACCGAATCGATCTGCAGGAAGGCGGCGCCGTACTGCTGCGTGAGCGCGAATCCCTTTTCCGGGTCGCTCAGCAGGTTCACGCCGTAGACCCGGCCTGCATAGTGGGTATGCAGGCAGTCCAGCGCCCATTCGACGTCGTCCGGCGTGCCGAAATAGTCCTCGACCAGGATGGCGTCGACGCCGTTTGCATAGTACTGTTCGATCTCGCGCATGGCCTGGTCATGGACGCTGTCGGGGGACAGGCCGTTCAGGTGCAGCATGCCGATGATCGGCTTGTCCGTATCGAATACCCGCTGAATCCGTTCTTTCATCGCGATCGGCCTCCCTTCCTCTTTTGCGCCGGGTTCATTTCATGCAGCAGCTGTGCCCGGCCGGAACAAGCGCGCTGTCCGGTTTCCCGCTGGTCAAATGTCCTGACAACGCTCACGCAGGATATCACGCGCTTCCATCAGCGCGAAGCCCAGCAGGTTTTCGCCCTGCCATTCGTTGGGGTCCTGGATCCGGGGATCATCGATGGCCAGCTTTACGCCCCAGATGCCGTCGTAGGGGCTGCCCTCCGCCAGCCCGCTGTCGCCGGTGCCGAGCAGGAAGGCCAGCAGCTCGGGGTTCTGGGAAAACTTCGCCAGGCTGCCCCGGAGCACCACATTGTATTTTTCCCGGTCCCACAGCTCCGCGTCAAAGTGCTGCACCTCGCGCCCCAGCGCTTTATAGGCCTCGGGATGATCCGCCGCCATGATTTTGGCGAGGGTCTCCGGATCGCCCATCAGGAGGGCCTTCTGCGCCATCATATACTGTTCCGCGGTGTGGTACCGCACGCCGTCCGCCTCGAACCCGCAGTCGTACCACTGGCTGAAGCAGGCTTTCGTCATCTTCCGGGGGTGGGGCGTATGGCCCCAGAAGGCGATGACGTTCATCGGTTCGCCCGCGTTGTATCGGGCGATCAGGTCTTCTCTTGTGTACTTCATGAATCTCCCTCCGTTTTCCATTCGTCCCTCAGCGCCGTCAGGAGGGCACCGAGCCGGTTTTCACCTTCCCAGGTGACCGTGTCCACGCCCCAGCGGGGGGCCTTTTTCCCCTTGACGCCGTTGATGAGGCGCCGGCTGCCGGTGGCGAGCAGTTTTTCCCGGAGAACCGGGTTCTGCGTGAATTTCAGGCGCACGATCTCCCGCATGATATCGTCCTGTGCTTCCTCCCAGCCGGCTTGGGGCGTCAGCCGGCCGCCCTTCTGCTTCGCCTTCTCCGCGCCGGCCTGCGCAAACCAGGCCTGCAGGGCGGGATCGGCGGTTTTGGACGCCTGGAAGGCCGACTCCGCGCACGGGTAAGTGATCCCCTGATACAGGACCGGCGCGGGAAAATCGTTCGACAGGAACGCGTATTCATCCCGGAAGGCGAGGATCTCCTCCGGGAAATCCTCCGCCTTCAGCTGCCGGACCATGGCCAGGACAGCGGG
>CACXEB010000351.1 GCA_902766515.1 uncultured Eubacteriales bacterium | reverse complement strand
GTTGAGCAGCTCGCCGGCGATGTCGGCGGTGGTGGTGCGCAGCACTTCCACGGTGATGTTGGGATACTTTTCCATGAACTTGGCGGCGAGCGCTTCAGTCATCTCAAAGTCGTCCCAGGTGAGGAAGGTAAGGGTAATGGGATCAGTCGTGTTCATTTCGGGCATGGCGTAGGTACCTTCCGCCGCCGCGAAGGAGCACAGTCCGGCTGCCAGAGCCAGCACGAGAACGAGAGACAGGATTTTCTTCATGGGGATGCCTCCTTGAAAGATTTTTATCTCAGCCCCGCAGGGCAGGATTCGGGGGTTATTCGCCGGTGATGCCGGCTTTGTCGACGCTTTCGACAAACTGCTTTTGCAGGAAGAAGTAGAGGATCATGAGGGGTGCGATGGCAAGCATGGTGCCGGCCATGCGGATGGCGTCGTTGATGCGGTCGGTGGAGGTGACGCTCGAAGCCCAGGTGGTGTACGCGTTGGCGTAGCTGTCCTCAAAGGCGCTGAGCTCCAGCATGAGGGTGGTCAGGCCCGTGGCGCGGGTGGTGCCGTAGCCGAGGTAGTTGCGGACCAGGTAGGTCTCGTTCCAGTACCAGACGAAGGAGAACAGGGTGACCACGACGATCGCGGCGGTGGCCAGCGGGATCGCGATCCGGAAGTAGGCCTTGAGATGGCCCGCGCCGTCGATTTCCGCGGCTTCGATCAGGCTCTGGGGCACCTGGCGATGGAAGTTGTAGAAGATCAGGATGCACAGGGTGCTCTTGAAGCCCTGGCCGAGGATGGCCGTGATGAGGAAAGGCTTGATGGACCCGTCGATCAGGCGCAGGTTCTGGAAGACAAGGTAGTTGGGAAGGGCGGTCGTCTGGGTGGGCAGCAGGAACGCGAGGATCAGGATGCCCATCCACATTTTCTTGAGCGGGAAATCATACCGGGCGAAGCCGTAGCCCACCATGGAGCAGATGAAGACCTGGCAGAGCGTGGGCACAAAGGCCAGGTAGAGGTTTTTCAGCAGGCTCGTCCAGTAATCCATGGTCCGGATGGCCGAGCTGTAGTTGTAGAGCGTGGGCGTACCCGGGATCCACATGGCGGAGGAGTCCAGCAGGTCCGTCCGGGACATGAGCGAGCGGCTGAGCATGTACAGGACGGGATAGACAAAGATGAAGGAGATGACGATCAGCAGCACATACACGACGATGGCCGAGAGCAGGCCGCGCTTTTCCGCACTGCCGAGCATGCGCTTTTTGAAACGCTCGAACCGGTTCTGCTGTGCAGCGGTCATTTTCATCGACGCGGGCCTCCTTTCACGATCTTGGGCGCGCCGCGCTTCTGCTGGTAGACCACACGGCGGTCGCTTTTCTCTTTGAAGAGCAGGAAGACGATGACCAGGATGACGGACACGACGACGGTGTAGATCCAGCTCATGGCCATGGCGTAGGAGTAGCCCTGCGTCGCGGTGTAGGTCGCGGTGTAGATCTGCTCGATGATCTGGTTGCTGCCGCCGGTCGCCAGCGTGACCACGGTATAGATCGCGTTGAGGAGGATGAGGGGCCGGACGGTCGGCAGAGTGATCTTCCAGAAGGCTTCCCAGCCGGAGGCGCCGTCGATCTTGGACGCCTCATAGAGCGTGCGCGGCACCTTCTGGAGCCCCGCCAGGAAGATGAGAATCTGGATGCCGCTGTTCCACAGGATCATGATGAGCGAGGAGAACAGGTTGTTGATCGGCTCGTAGATGAACTCCGGCAGGCCGCTCAGGACGCTGAGCAGGGCGTTCTGGCTGACCATGGGTACGCTGGAAACGCCCTGGGAGGTCAGCCGGGACATCACGGGGCCTGTGGCAATGATGACCGGCAGGAAGAAGATCATCCGGAAGAGGCCCCGGCAGCGGATCTTTCCGTTGAGCAGCAGCGCGATGATCAGGCTGAAGGAGATGATGATCGGCAGCTGCAGGACGAGGCCGACGGCGAAGTTGGCCAGGTTGCCGGGGAAGGTGACGTCGGTGGTCAGCACCTTGACATAGTTTTCAAACAGGCCGTTTTTGAGGGGCTGCAGGATGACGCCGTTGGAAAGCTCCACCTTGGTGAAGGAGAAGAGCAGGCTCTGCACCATGGCGTAGATGAAAAAGATGCTGACGCCGATGATCCAGGGCAGGATGAACAGGTAGCCAAACCCCCACTCCCGGAGCTTCCGCCGGGTGATGCGGCGTCCGATGGCCGGTGATACGCGCTTGCTCATGGCTCAGTCACCACCTTGTAAGACAGTCTGTCGAGGCTCACGCCGTCCATGGTCCCGGTTTTTTCACCGAAGTTCAGGTAGACGCGGAGGCCGTTGCTCCAGGTGACGCGCACGAGGTCGCCGTCCGCGTCGTGGCGGACAATCTGAGCGCCCCGGACCTGGTCGTTGAACGCCTTGAGGTCCGCGTACCAGGCCGGGATCATATCCTTGTAAAGGTCGTACCGGGAGGAATAGATGTCGTAGCTGTTGGTGTTCTGCAGCTTGATGGGGTCTTCCGCGGTGAGGAGGAAGGTGGGGCGGGTGCCCTGCTCGATCAGGTGCAGGAAGTAGCGATGGGTGTTGGCCTGGAAATTGGCATACTCGGTATAGTAGGGCAGCCGGCCGCTGACGACCATGGCCAGGAAGGGGATCTCACGCCTGACATAGCTGTAATTGGAGCAGGAGATCGGCATCCCGCGGAGGGCGTCGGCATAGCGCCACAGGTAGCAGTTGGCCTTGTCCAGGGCGGCCGGAAGGGTCTGGGCGGTCCCGCTGACCAGCGTCTCGTAATCCCGCATCATGCGGCTGCTGTCCTGGTAATGGTCCGACTCATAGAAGTCGCTCATCAGGGAGGTGATGCCCGTCAGCGCGACACCCGGCACGTTGTGATCCTTCATCTGCCCGACGGCCGCCTTGCCGATTTCGAGGGTTTTGGCCGGTGTCAGCGCGTGAAGGGTGTCATAGACCATGCCGAAGGTCGGACGGCTCCAGGTCTGGGAGGTGATCTTCTTGAAGCTGGAGTAGAAGAGCATCGGATGGGTGGTGATGTTGAGGCGCAGGAAGTCCGCCTCCAGGAAGACCGGAATATTGAGCGCCGCGGCGCTGCTGATCAGCTGCTGCAGCCCGCCGTCGCCGCCCAGCGCGCCCGCCGGGGCATAGGCGTCCGTCGGCAGCGCGCCGACCAGGCCGCCCTGCTGCCAGCCGCGGTAGCAGGCCGTGATGTCCTGCACGCCGTCCCGGGCAAGCTCTTCAAGGATATCGCGGGCCTGGCCGAAGGTGGTCATGGGCACGTCTTTTCTGCCCAGGACGTAGTTTTCCGTTTCCGTGCCGAGAAAATCGACCGCGATATCGAACGGGCCCATGTCCGCCTCACCGAAATAGCCCTTTTCGTTCATGTATTCGCGCAGGGCGCAGGCCAGGCCGGCATAGTTGGCGGTGTCGCCGTCCTCGAGCAGGAAGTGCTGGAGGATATCGATCGACCGGGCATGCTCGGTGCGCATGCTGATCGTGGCGCTGTTGGGGCCGGTAGGCTGGGAATAGATCATCCGGTAGAGGTACTTGGCGCAGACCCAGTCGAACTTCATGCGGACGCCGTTGGGATAGGCCATGATGCGTGCGGCCGCGTCGCCGCTTTCGATGAAGCCCAGCACGGCCATCTGATCATCCTCATGGACCATGCCGAAGGCGGGCAGGAGGATCTGCTCCGGGCTGACCGTCCAGTCGCTGTACACCGTGTCCTCGATGCCGATATTGGTGCCGTAAACCGCGCGGTCGAACGGGGAGGTGAGGCGTCCCTCGTTGTTCTTGAGCTCGATGATGGCGCCCTGACCGTCGGGAATGATCATGTAGCCGCTGTCCTCGCCCAGGTAGCTGTAACCCATGAAGGGATAGAGATACATGGCGGCGACGGTGTAGTTTTCGCTGTCCTCCTCGACGATGGAGGACTGGGGGATCGCGACGCTGAAGCCGCGCTCGTCCATCGTGAGGGTGACCTCATAGCTGATGGACAGGTCCGGATAGCGGACCTTCGCGACGTAGCCGCTGCCCGTCAGGGTCAGGTCGATCTCGCTGGCCGTATTGATGAAGTCGGCCTGCAGCGGGATGGATTTGACGCCCTCCAGGTATTCCATGACGATGCCGCTCTGGTAAAAGCCCTTCCAGGCGGCGTTGTCCTTCATTTCCTCCGGGTTGCGCACGCTGGAGTACAGGAGCCGGCCGCTGGCCTTGGACTCGACGATGACGGCGAGGGTTTTGGGCTGCAGCCAGAGGTTGAAGCGGCTGTTTTCCGCGATCGCGACGTAATCCTCCGGGATCGCGGCACCGGATCCGGCCCGGGCCGCCGGCGCCAGGAGAAGCAGCAGTACGCAGGCGAGCAGGAAGAGCTTAGATCCTTCTGACAAAGCGATACACCACCTCTCCGTAAATGCCGGACACAAAGTTGATCAGCTGGGTGATCAGCACATAGACGACAAACAGCAGGGCAACGGCAACGAGGACAGTGAACAGCGTCAGGATGACGATGGCCAGCGTCCGCTTGAAGGAGTAGTCGTTCAGGTACATGATCATCAGCAGGACGGTCAGGCCGGTCCAGCCATAGCTGATCACGTCGATCAGGGTGATGAAGAAGGCCTCGTTGTAGGTCAGTACGTTGGTCAGTATGATGCGCAGCGGCAGGAAGATCAGCATGGGCGCCAGCGCGTAGGCCGCACCGATGAACAGGTCGCGGAAGCGGGCCTCGCCGTCCTTGATCGTGCAGACCAGGTAGCAGCAGATGACCAGCAGCAGCCAGGCGCAGAAGAAGATGATGCCGTCGTTCAGCAGCTCATAGCGGCCCTCCTGGACCTGCTTGAACAAAAAACCGCTGCTGTACTTGCTGAGGGTATTCAGGATAAAGACGATCACCAGCACGATGACGGCGCTGAGCCAGCCGGCCCGGCCCTCATGCTTGATGCCGTAGCAGCAGTCGTAGGGGTTTTTGAGCATGCGGAAGGCATAGCCGGTCTGGCTGACGAGGCGCAGGCCGCCAACCTTGCGCAGGCCGGCGCCGACGGGCTGCAGGAAACCGGTCTTCCGGTTGATCATCCGGATCACCTGGATCAGGACCACCAGCGCGGCCAGGACGATCAAAATGGTGCCGATATGGGTGTGCAGCCAGTTGGAGCGCAGCTCCCAGTAGGCGTCCGAGTAGCCCTGGCGGTTGCCGCTGTTGCGAAAGCTGGTGAGGGCGGTGTCATAGTCGCCCTCGCGGTACAGGGCCTCTCCCAGGCCGGTGTTGGCGTAGGTGAACAGGCTGTTCATGCGCTGCACCTCGGTCCAGGGGGCCTTGCTCTCTGCGTACTTGCCGTCCTGGAACAGGGTGAAGGCGGAGTGCACGAGGCTGGTGAACTCGGTGGGCTGCAGGACCTGGATGCTGCCGAGGACCGCGTCCAGCACATACAGCCTGTAGTCATCGTCCACGACCATGCCGCTGACGGAGCGGAAGGTGCCGACGCGCTGCTCGCCGGCGTCGAAGGCGCCGAAGACAAACAGCATGTCGCCCTCGGAGGTGTATTCGACGATGCGGCCGTTGGCGTTGGCGGTAAAGACGGAGCCCTGCGGGGTGACGGCCACGGCGGTGGTCAGTTCGGTCCAGTAATCAGGGGTCAGGGTATTGCGGCCTGCGACGTTCAGGCGGCGGAGGCTGGCCGCGTCGTTGCTCTGTGAGATGGCGTAGACCATACCCTTGGCGTCGATGCACATGTTTTCGATGCCGATCGGGATGACGCCGGCCATGCCGGACAGCTGCTCATCACTGAAGATCGCCTTGCGGATGGCCATGATGACCGATACGTTGGAGGTATTCGCGCCGTAGTAGCCGAGGAATTCGCCTTCCCCTGCCGGCGAGATCTGGACGATGCCGTTGGTGTTGCCCTTGCTGGCGATGTAGAGGTTGCCGCGCTTGTCGATGACCAGCTTGCGGGGCTTGTACGGCGCGGTCTCACCGAAGAGGGGATGCGTCGGCTTGTTCCAGGTGCGGATCAGTTTGTCCTTCTGATCGTAGACCAGCACGGCGCGGCTGCTTTCGTCCGCGACGTACACGTTGAGGTCCGCGTCCACATAGACGCCGCTGGGAGTCTTGAAATTCTTCTTGTCCTTGATCTCGCGGACGAAGTCGCCCTCGCGGGTGACGACCAGGATGCGCTTGTTGCCGGTATCGGCGATATACAGGAGGCCGTCCGGGCCCATGCGCAGGTCCTGGGGATTCTTCAGGGTCTCCTCGCCGAAGCGGACGATGGTGCGCACCGGCTCATAGGCGGTCTGGGTTTCGACCAGCTGCTTGTCCACACCGAGGGTGAAGGTCTTGTAGGGGGTGCCGGCAAAGGCCGCCGGGCAGAGGGCGGTCAGCAGCAGCGCGAGCGCGGCCATGAGAAGGATCGTTTTCTTCATGCCGGCCACCTCACTTGAGTCCGCTGTGCGCCATCGTGTTCATGACGCTGGACTGCATCACAACGAACAGCAGCAGGTTGGGCACGAACATGATCAGCGCAGCCGCGGCGGCCATGCCCTGGCCCTGGACGGTGCCCGCGCCGCTCAGCGTGTTCATATAGAACGCCAGCGTACGCACGCCCTCGGACGAGGTGAAGAGGCTGGAGGTCTCGATGTTGTTCCACACGTTCTGGAACACCAGGATCGCGCCGGTGGCGATCGCGGGCTTGATCAGGGGCAGCATGATCTTCCGGTAGATGGTGAAGCTGCCCGCGCCCTCGAGCTGCGCGGCCTCGATCAGGGAGTTGGGGACACCGTCCACGAACTGCTTGATGAGGAACAGGCAGACCGGCATGGCCACCTGGGGCAGGATGTGCGCCCAGTAGGTGTCGAGGATGCCCGTCATCGAGATGGTAAGGTAACGCGGGATCGTCACGGCCGTGGCCACGAACATCAGCGCCAGGTTGTTGATCTCAAAGATGGTGTTCTTCAGGCGGAACTTCATCTTGCTCAGCGCGAAGGCCGCCATGGTGCTGATCATGACGCTCAGGAACACCACCGCCACCGTGACCAGCACGCTGTTGAACACGTACCGGCTGATGGGAATCGAGGAGGACGAAGCGGTCTGGAACAGGTTCTGGAAATTGATCAGGGACGGATGGGTCACGAAGAACCGGGGAGGGAACGCGAACAGCTCGTCCATGGGCTTGAAAGCGTGGTTGATGATGTACACGATGGGCAGGCCCATGAAGATCGCGATGGGGATCAGGTAGAGGTAGAAGGGGATCTGGTTTTTGTGGAATTTCTTGGGATTGACCTTGGTACCGCCGATAGCCGCCATGCCGTTTCCTCCTTTCCTCAGTCCTTTTCAGTAAACAGCCTGCGCGCCACGTACGAGAAGACGTAGATCAGGCCGAGGAGCGCCACGGAAACCGCGGCGGCGTAGCCCATCTCATAGCGGATGAAACCGTAGTCCTCAATATGGTTGGTCATCAGCTGCGCCGCGTACTGGGGAGTCGGGTTGCTGCCCGTCAGCATGACGCCGATATTGCCGGCCTGGAAGGCGTTCACGATGCTCATGACCGCGCCAAACAGCATCTGGGGCTTCATGCTGGGGATGGTGATGTAGAAGACCTCCTGGAAGCGGTTGCGCACGCCGTCGATGGAGGCGGCCTCATACAGCTCGGGGTTGACCTCGAGCAGGCCGGCCAGCATGGCCAGGAAGCCGACGCCCATGCTGCCCCACATGGCGACGATGATGACGATGGGCATGATGTAGTTGGTATTTAGCATCCAGACGATGGGCTCTGTGATGACGCCGAGCTGGGTCAGCACATAGTTGGCGATACCGCTCTGGTTGCCAAGGAAGACCACCCGCCACATGACCGTCATGGCGACGCCCATGGTCATGCTCGGGCTGTAGATGATCAGCGCGAGGATGGTGCGGGGCAGCTTGGTCAGCTGGCTCAGCGACCAGGCCAGGAAGAAGGCGAGCATGTAGCCCACGGGTCCCACGACGAGGCTGAACAGGATCGTGTTGGGCAGCACGTACTGCAGGAAGATCGTGTCCTGGGTCAGCAGGTTGATATAGTTGGTCAGGCCCACGAACTGCGGTGTCTGTACGGCGTTGTAGTTGGTGAAGGAAAGGCCGATGGCCATCACCGTGGGGATGATGATGAAGACGGTAAAGAGGATCAGATAGGGCAGGAGAAACAGGTAAGGGGTCTTTTTACCGGTAATCACGGGCTGTCCTCCTTCCTGGACTGATAGGCTTCGATCAGGTCGTTGACCACCTGGACGGTGGGAGTCTTGAAGGGCTTCAGCATCTGCCCGCCCTTATAGTAGCCGAATTCCTCCAGCTTGCGGTAGGTCTCGCGGTTGATGCGCTTGACCGCGGTGTCCAGGGCCCGGCGGGCGTCGGTGCCGTCCACGACCACGGAGATGAAGGCGTTGCTCAGCTCGCGCTCCAGCATGTACGTGCCCAGCACCCAGGGCGCTTCGGTCATCCACTTCATCTGCTCCATGATGATCTTCTTGTGGCCGGATTTGAGGGGCAGGGTCTCGAAGGCCTCGATGTTGGCGGTGGGCCAGATGTACTCGCTGCCGTACGTGGACTGCAGCAGGTTGCCGAACCGGGACTGGACTTCGGTGGAGCTCCACCATTTGAGGAACGCCCAGGCCTCATCCGGCATGTCCGTCTGGGACAGGATGGCCATGGTCTCCGCGCCGCCGGTGGTCCAGCGCAGCGTCTGGCCGTTTTCATCCACCAGGCCGGGGAACAGGGAGATGTTCCACATGCCGTCCAGCTCCGGCGCAGCGTTGAGCAGCAGGTTGTAGGTCGCCAGGTCGGCGATGCCGATGGGCAGCGTCCCGTCGCGGAACTGCTGGTAGAAGCCCGGCGACGGCACGTCGGTCGGCATGTTGTATACCGTGAACAGCTCCGTCATCTCGCGGAAGCCGTTCAGGCTCTCCTCGCTGTCCAGGGTCGTATTGCCGACGGTATCTGCGTAGATGCTGCCGCCGCTCTGCAGGATCAGCGGCAGCGTGCCGGGAAACACCTTCATGCCCACCATGCCGGCGGTCGGGAAGTAGTAATTCATGTTGCGGCGCTGCAGCTCCGGCAGCATCATGCGCACCTCGTCCATGTTGTCGGGCACGCTGATGCTGAGCGCGTTCAGGATGTCCTGCCGGTAGAACTGCACCCAGAAGTTGACGGTCTCCGGCATGGCATACACGCCGTCGCCCAGGATATAGGGCACGAAGAGGCCGGTAGAGAACCGCTGCGCGACCTCCGGGAAATCCTCGAATTGGGTCAGGTCGTAGAGGGCGCCGCGGATATCAAGGTAGCTGGGCACTACGTACTGGAGGCTCAGCACCACGTCCGGAGCGGTGCCCGCGGCGTTGGCCAGCACCAGC
>CACXEB010000350.1 GCA_902766515.1 uncultured Eubacteriales bacterium | reverse complement strand
TTTTCGACCTTCATGGAAGGATCTTCTTCCATCAGGCGGGCCAGGCCGGAGAAGACCTTGTCTTCTTCGCCCTGCTTGGCGGCGGACACGGCCTTGGAGAAGCAGGGTTCCGGATAGTCGATGGCCGGGAAACGCAGGGGATTGGCCTGGTCGCAGAGCGTGTCGCCGGAGGCGGTGATGCTCAGCTTGGACAGGGCCGCGATGTCACCCGCGTACACGGTGCCGGCGGGAGACTGCTTCTTGCCGCGCAGGAAGTAGAGGCCGGCCGCTTTCTCGGATTTCTCGGCATTGGCGTTGTACAGCGGGGTGGCGCTGGTCAGCTTGCCGGAGCAGACGCGAACCAGGGAGAGCTTGCCGACGAAGGGGTCGGCGATGGTCTTGAACACGAAGGCGCTGAAGGGCTCGTCCGCGCTGCACAGGCGCTCGACGGGCTCGTCGTTCTTCGGGTTGACCGCTTCCGCCTTGATTTCAGCGGGGGAATGCATGTAATTGGCGATGGTGTTCAGCAGGGTCGCGACGCCCACGCCGGTCAGGGCGGAGACGGGCACGACGGGCACGATGGAGCCGTCCATCATGCCGGCGCGGAAGCCCTGCACGATCTCGTCATGGGTCAGCTCTTCGCCTTCCAGGTATTTCATCATCAGCTCGTCGTCAGCGCCGGCGGCGGCCTCGGTCAGCTCGGCCATGCCGTTTTCAATGTCGGCGGCCATGCTGGCGGGCACGGGCACTTCCTTCAGGGTCTTGCCGGCGCCTTCGTAGGCCTTGTTTTCCAGGATGTTCACGACGCCCTTGAAGCCCGCGCCGGAACCGATGGGCAGCACCAGCGGCACGATGCCGGTGGAGAACTTGTCGCGCAGGGCTTCGAGCACCTTATTGTAATCGGCGTTCTCGCGGTCCATCTGGTTGATGATGAACATGCGGCAGACGTTCGGGGTCTTGCCCGCGTTCGCCCAGGCCTTTTCCGCGCCGACGCTCAGGCCGTTGACCGCGCCCACCACGATGCCCGCGGTCTCCACCACGCGCAGCGCGGCGATGGATTCGCCGATGAAATCAAAGTAGCCGGGCACGTCGATCACGTTGATCTTGTTGCCCTTCCAGTCGATGGGCGCCAGCGAGGCGCTGATGGAAATACCGCGCTTGGTCTCTTCCGGGTCGTAGTCCGACACCGTGGTGCCGTCCTCCACCTTGCCCTGCCGGTCAATCAGACCGGCTGCGAACAGCATCGCCTCTGTCAGGGTGGTTTTGCCTTCACTGCCGTGACCCAGCAGCGCGATGTTCCGGAGGTTCTTGGTCAAATAATCCGCCATGTCAATCATCTCCCTGTTTGTTGTCAATCGAAAGCAGCGCTTTCAGGCGCTTATCAGCGCTATTCTATCAAACAACGCGTGATATTGCAAGCATTTATTTTACGTGATCGGCCGCTGCGTGATATACAGGAGCGTGCCGTTCGTCGTAAAGCGTGCCTCGTCATACACGTTGATGATGCCGAAATGGTTGTCGTACAGCACGCTGATGCCGGCGTCGTCGATTTCAATCTTCGCGGGCTGGAACAGCGTGGTGTTGTTGCAGGAGGTCCGCCACAGCAGCTGGCCGTCCGCCGAGATGTGCGCGAGCACGTCGGAGAAGGCCAGGTAGAAGGACCCGTCCTTGTCCGCCTGGCGGATGAAGCTGCCGTCGATCTTCAGGCTGGGATCGTTCGGCAGGAACCAGACCAGCTGCACCGCCGGCCCGTACTTGTAGCCGAAGAACCCGATGCCGCTGATGTACCAGACCAGCCGGGGCTCTTCCGCCCGGCCCGCGGCAAAGGCGTCCAGCTGGACCACTTCGGAGACCGGAGCCGTGCTCTGCGCCTGCAGGCGCCACAGCGGCTGAAGGGTCGAATCATAGCAGACGGCCAGCATCTCCTCATAGCTGTTGTAGGCCTTGCGGGCGATGATGGTATAGCCCTGGCGCGAGTCGGCCATCACGGGCTGGCCCGTCATGTTCATAGTCATGAAGTCGGGCAGCGCGGGCAGGCCGCTGAAGGTTTCAGTCGGGGCCGAGGGCTCGATGCCGGGGTCGTCAGGAGCGGGCGGCTCGTTGTGTTCCGACTCGGAGAGATACTGCAGCTGGATGTAGCCGTACAGCCCCAGGTAGCGGCAGTAGACGAAGGTGTCGGACACCTGCACGCACTCCTCCACCGGCGTGCCCAGCGGCACCCGGGCCAGCCGCGCCGCGGAGGCGGAGGCTTTTTCGCGCAGGGACACCCATTCGTCGCAGTTGACCACGATCATCGTGATATCGTTGATGGTGGTGCCGGGGAAGGGCTTGACGCTTGTGCTGCGCTTGTGCACGTTGTAGTTGGCGTTCTTCAGGTGGGAGCGGGAAATGAAGCCCTGGTGGAGCTTCTTGCCCTCTTTGTACTCACAGTAAATGTAATCGGAAGAGATCCGCACGCAGCACGTGACGATCGTGCCGACGGGCACCTTGGCGATGCGGGTGGCGCCGTCGGGCGCGTCATACATGGACGCCCATTCGGTCACGTTGACCACCATCTGGTTGCCCGGAAAGGTCTCGTAGGAAGTGAAGCCGGTGGTTTTCAGGTA
>CACXEB010000349.1 GCA_902766515.1 uncultured Eubacteriales bacterium | reverse complement strand
TTGGCGGCGGGTTATCAACAACGTCCCTTCTGACCCAACCGTCGGGGATGTTTCTGCGCTGGAAGAGAACGCGGCTGGAAGAAAAGCGCTTCTGGCCTTCGTCGAACACCATGACCCCGAAGGAAAGCTGTGGTATGGACAGTTTCAATTTGAGGGCAGGGGCCTGGCACGTTATCAGCTGAGCGATTTGCCCTCCGTGGGAACGGTCGATCCCGTCTGCCGTGATAGGGCGGTACAGATCGTCCAAAGCATAGACGCGCAGTTCGGCCTGGCTTATGAAGGATTGATCGAAGGGTATGCGTACGACGCGTACGACATAGTAGGTCATGGCAACATGTTCATCTTTACGCGCACGGTGGAGGGCGTGACGGTCACCTGGACCAACAGGGATTGTCAGGTCTACGATAATTTTCAGGATACCTACAATCGAAAAATCCCCTATGAGACGATGACCGTCGTGATCGACCTGGACGACGGGGCTGTCTGGCTCCTGTGGACTGCTCCGCATACCATTGACATAACTTCCGGCTGGGCAGCGGCGCTGCTGCCCTTTGACCGGATCATGACCGTTGCCGCGCAGCTGCTTCCGCTGAAATACCAGTATCAGGAGAAAAACCTTGCCTACAGAAATCAGGATGCCAACAGAATGACGGTGGGTCGCATCACCCTCAGCTATTCCCGCGTGCAGGATCGGAATAACCCCACCGGTTTTTTGATGGTGCCCGTATGGGACTTCTTCAGTGCCGAGGATCCGGAGGAATCCTTATTGACCATCAACGCCGTGGATGGCACGGTCATCGACCGGGGATTCGGGTATTGAGGGGGTGTGCGCATGAAAAGATTGTTTGTTATTGCGCTTGTCTGCGCCTTGCTATACCCTGTCGCCCTGGCGGACACGATTCGGGAGCAGGTCAGCGCGCCGGAGCACGTGACCGGCGAATGGTATTCCAACACAGGATTGACCCATATCATCGTTGATGCACAGGTCATCGTGCCCGATGTGAACAGCATCAGCGTTTACACCGTGGAAGGGAGGGATACGACCGATACGGATGCAAGAGCTATGGCGCTGGCTGCTGCTCCCGGAACGGATTGGAACAGGGATTGGCTTCGATCATACCCGGAGGAATGGATGACGCAGGAGGCCCGGCATGATGAGCCTTATATCATCACAAATGAAAGAAATGCGACGATCAATTTTATCTACACTTTGCCGTCCCGCGCTGAGGCAGGCAGTTATAATTGGCACATCCATACCCAGTTTGGCGAAAAGCGAATCCTCGCGGAAGCAAGTTTTCAATATACAGACGCCGGCAGCTTAACCATTCATTTGTACGATACTGCGCCGCTTGTCATCGCGGATACGGAAACGCTGCCCGGTCAGACGCTTTCCCTCTCCCAGGCCCGCGCACTGGCGGAAAGGATGGCCGTGTCTGTCCAGCCGGACTTGTTCGTGGAACGTGAGGGCGTCTCTTACGGCATCGAAGAGGATGGAATGATCGATGATCGCAAAGAGGCGTACTGGTTTGGCTTTACCCGAAGGATTGCCGGGGTTCCGGTCACAATGACCAGCAATACCGCTCTGGGGAATATCGAAGATGAATCCAGTCAAGGCTAACCTTGTTGCCGTTGCCTTCATCGTCGCCGCCGCCGCTGGCGCCGCCGATGCCGGCCCCGGCGTATTTTCCCTTTGCGTACACCCGGCCGCCTGTGATCAGTACGGTCACGTTGTCGTTAGCAGCTCCGGAACCGCCGCCGATGCCGGCTACGCCATAGGCGTTGATTACTCCGCCGTGGATCTCCATACTGCCGCGGTTTTTGGCCATATAGCCGCTGCCGATGCCTGCGGCGGCGTATCCGCCCGTCGCGTTGACCGTGCCACCGTAAAAAACGAGTCTGCCTATGTCGCCGTAATCATTATATTCGTGACATCCGCCGCCGCCGATGCCCGGGGCGTATTTGCCGCCCTCCGCTGTGACATTTCCGCCGTAGATCACCACCAGTCCGCTGCCGTTATTCGCGTTCAGGGCGCCGCCGATGCCGGCCGCCCATTCATTCCCCTCCGCCGAGACCTTGCCGCTGTGGATGTAGATGCGACCATAGCCTTTCTCCTTCTTGCCGCCGATCCCGGCGCCGTAGGAGGATCCCTTGGCAATCAGTTGACCGTTCGCTTCACTCTCTCCATAGATGCTGAGCGAGGAGTCGCTGTCCACACAGATGCCGTCGGTGGCCTTGAGGACAGCGCCGTTCAGCAGGATGATGTTCACGCCGGCGCCGTCCTCGACATTCAGCCGGTGGTTGACTGTCACGGTGCCGCGGACCACATACCAGGCGGACGTCATGTCCTTGGTGTCGGAAGTGACCAGCGTGTAGTTGGCGTCCAGCGTGGTGTTTCTGTGCCCGTATTCGTTCGTGTTGAAGTAGGTGACGATGGTCTCCCAGCGGGCTTCATAGCTGTCGGAGCTGTTCTCCTTATAACCGTTCCGGGTGACCCTGCAGCCTTCCACATCGCTGAAGAAGAACGCCGTGGGGACCGCCTGGGCAAAATCGTGATAATGCTCCGTAAACGTGAACACGAAGCCCGGGGAGGTGATGCCGATCCTCGCGCCGGTGTCCATGATGCCGGTGATCG
>CACXEB010000348.1 GCA_902766515.1 uncultured Eubacteriales bacterium | reverse complement strand
GATCATTTTCACCGACGAACGGGCCGGTAGGCCCAGGGCATCCAAACGGCGGAGCCGTTTGTACCTTGCGGCGTTTCCGCCCGGGAGGGCCGAAGGCCCGACAGGAAACGCCGTGAGGGGGGTCCCGAAGGGGGAACGCTAGTCCCCCTTACGGGCGCAGGCGGAGCCGAGCGCCTTTAGTCCCTCCGCCACAGCGCAAGCGGCGTCCCGGTGCGACAGCCATCCGGGATGCTGGCGGCTGCCGATCTGTTCCGGCGGGCAGGGCATCAGTCCCCGGAAGGCAACCGGCGACGAGAGTTCGGCCGCGGCTTCGGATACCGCACAGCTCAGCAATGCGTTCAGCTCCGTCCCGCACATGCCGCAGATCCAGAGCAGCGGCACCCCGGGGCGGGCGGCTGTAATTTTCGCGCAGAACCCTTTGACCGCGGCGGTCAGGTCCGCTTCCCAGCCGGGGCGGTCCGCCTCCGCCTGGGCGCGCAGGGCGCTCATATCGTTGGTGCCCAGGTTGACGACCACCGCGCTGACCGGGTGCGCGGCAAAATCATAGGGGATCCGTCCGGCGGGCGACAGCGCGCAGACGTCGCTGTAGACGGCCGGCAATGTATGCCGCCGGTCGCCTGTCCAGTCCGAGAGGACGCCCCAGCCGCTCTGGGACACCCATTCGCCGTCCGCCCGCAGCAGCGCGCA
Source organism: uncultured Eubacteriales bacterium (assembly GCA_902766515.1). Next base: position 3,821 of record CACXEB010000348.1, on the reverse strand, counting down.
GGCCTGGGCGGCGTATGTCATCGCTCCGCACATCCAGACCGTGCGCCATTCCTCCGCGCCGACCGGCCCGGCCAGGCCTTCACCGGTCGTCAGGCTGTCACCGATAAACTCGATCCGCGGACGCTTTTCCATGTCCAGCAGCTCGCCGTCGGCGGTCACGCGCAGGATGCGGGCGGTCAGGCGCGCGTCATCCTCCATGGGCTGCGTATCCAGCGTCAGGGTCACGCGATGCGGCACCGTCTCGTCCATTCCGGTCAGCAGGTCATAGTCGTGCGCTCCGGCCCGCAGCGGGAACCGCGCCACCAGGGCGCCGTCCACCGCCACGCACATCCAGGGCGTGTACAGCGCGTAATCCGCCTCAATCCGCGCGCTCAGCCGGCGGGCCGCCGACTGCATTGCCAGTCCGCTGCCCGTCCAGAACAGGCGCAGGGGGTCCTGCCGTTCATTCCGCCGCCCCAGCGGCAGGAAGCGGGCATCACCGATGATTTGTTCCGTCCGCCATTCCATGGTTTTCTCTCCTGTTTTCCGTCCGATTTACTGAAAGCAGGCGCTGATCTCTGCCCAGCTGCCCGCACACCTGCCCCGGATCAGCTGCCCGTCGCCGCCACCCCGGGCACCGCAGCGCTGCCGGAACCCGTCAAAGAAGGCCGTCAGCCCACCGTCACCCATCAGGCAGAAGCTGTAGCCGGCCCCGTCCGTGCCGGCAAACACACCGATCGGTGACCGGCCGTCCGCCGCGAGCACGGCCGCGGCCCGGATCATTGCCTGCATGTCCGCCTGTTCCGTCCTCAGAGTCGGCTGCCCCGCCTTCCGCGCTTCTTCCGCCGCCTGCAGCAGCAGCGCCGCCTCCGCCTGCGCGAGGCGCTGGCGCATGTCCTTCAGATCCGCGTCGCGCTTCTGCAGCACCTGGGGAAGCTCGTCCTCCCCGCAGGTCATCTGCCGGGCCAGGGCGTCCAGGCACCGCTGCTTCTGCCGGACCGCGGCCAGCGCGCGCTCCCCGCAGAGGATGCTCAGCCGGACGCCGCCCTTGTACCGGATCGCGCTCATGATTTTGATCAGGCCCACCTCGCCGGTCGCCCGGACATGCGGCGCGCAGCATGCGCAGTCATCCACGCCCGGTATGCTCACGATGCGCAGGTGGTCCATGATCTCCTTTTTGCTGCGGTAGTCCAACGCCGCGGCCTCGTCCGCCGTGGGAAACCAGCACCGCACCGGCAGGTTGGCCCAGACCGCGCGGTTCGCCTCCGTCTCCAGCGTGTCCAGCTGGTCCGGGGTCAGGGGCTTGTCATAATCCACGGTCACCACATGGTCGCTCAGGTGAAAGCCCACGTTCCGGCAGCCGTACATATGCGCGCAGCGGCCGGACAGGATGTGCTCGCCCGTATGCTGCTGCATGTGGCTGAAACGGTGCGCGAAATCCAGGCGGCCCTCCACCTGACTGCCTTCCCCGAGCGGTCCGTCGCACAGGTGGCGGACGGTCCCTTCCCGGAGGTGCGCGTCCAGCACCCGGACCGCGCCCAGCGTGCCCGTGTCGGCCGTCTGTCCGCCCTGCTCCGGGAAAAAGGCGGTGCGGTCCAGCACGATCTCATACTGCCCCGCGTCCAGCGGGACACACGAAAGGACGCGTGCGGAAAACCGTTCCATGTACGCGTCCTCGTTATACAGAAGCTCTGTCAACTGTCTATTCATCCTGTCAACGCCGGCGTTTGACCTTGGGATCCTTATTCTCGTCGGTCTTCGTGCCGTAGCCCTTATAGTATTTGCTGTAGTGGTTGGAATAATACTTCTTGTAATAGCTCTTTTCCGCCAGGGATTTGACGGTGACCATGTTGATGACACAGCCAAGCACCGGGCAGCCGGACTGTTCCAGCTGCTGCACCGCGTCGGATACCTCGCGCTTGGAACGCTTGCCGTACTCGACGATAAACACCGCACCGTCGCAGCTCTTGGCGACCACGGCCGCGTCGATGACGACACCGATGGGCGGCGCGTCGACGATCACGTAGTCAAAATTCTTGCCCAGCTCTTCCATCATCTTGGCAAAGTCAGGCGAGTCGAGCAGCGGCAGCGGGTTGGCCACCGTATCGCCGATCGGCACGATGTACGCGCCCTCGATGTTGGTCTGGTAGATCGCCTGGTCCAGCTCGCAATAACCCGCCAGGTAATGCACCAGCCCCTTGATGGCGCCTTCCTGCTGGAACTTGAGGTGCGACATCAGGAAGGACGCGCGCAGGTCGGCGTCCACCATGACCACGCTGTTCCCGCGCTGGGCAAGGTTCAGCATCAGCTGCATGCACAGGGAGCTTTTGCCCTCGCTGGCGGCGCAGCTGGTCAGGATGAAGCGGTTCATGTTCCGGCCGACAAAGGTCAGGTTGGTCGCGATGCTGTTCAGCGCTTCCTTGCCGGAGTAGTCCAGCGTATCCTGTTCACGCAGCAAAACCTGGTTCATGCTTTGGCTCCTTTGTCCGTCCGCTTATTGTGCTCACTGCTCATGCCGCTCTGCATGGTCACCACGCCCAGGGTAGGAAGACCCAGCAGCTTGGTGATGTCATCCGCGGTCCGGACCTTGTCGTCGCTGATGAACAGCACGGTAATGACCGCCACCGCCAGGATCGCGCCGATCAGGAAGCCCAGGATCAGGTTCCGCGTCTTGTTCGGGGAAGAGGGGGCGGTAGGCAGCCGCGCTTCCTGGAAGACGCTCGGCTCCACCGTCTTCATGACCTTGGCGATAAACTCCCGCGCGACGGTCGCGTAGGTGTTGGCCATCAGCTGCGCCTCCTGCGGACTGGGCGAGGTCACCGTGATCTCCAGCAAGCGCGTGCTGGAAGGGTTGGTCACCTTCACCATGCTGCCGACCTGCTTGTAGCTGTACTTGAGGCCCAGCTGCTCGATCACCGTCTCGTGCACATGCCAGTTGCTGAACACATAAGTATAGTCATTGGCCAGCTGGCTGCCCAGCTGGAGACTGGATATATTGATCGCGGAATCGTCGGGATTCAGGATGTACAGCTTCGTCGTCGCCTGGTACTGGGGCGTGACAAAAAAATACGTCCAGACGCCGCTGATCAGGGTGCCGACCAGCGCCGCGACCACGATGATATACCATTTGTCCAATAAGCGCAAAAAAAGCTCGCCCAGGTCGATCTCGATTTCAGAATCGCGGTCAGCCATGCGAGGCTTCGCAGCGGCGACAGCCTGATTCTGCGTGTGCAGGGCGGTCTCTGTCTGGTCCATGCTTTCCTCCGACACGGGAAACATACAATACCGGGGCGCTCCGGTCAGCCGGCGGTGAATTCCGCCGACTGCCAGGAGGCCCCGGTACAGAGTTCAGTGGATTACTTCGCCTTCAGCACAGCGATGACAGCGGGATTCGCCATCACGGCCAGCGCCTGCTCGGGCTTCAGGGTGATGGTCAGGGTCGTGTCCTCGTTGATTTCAAAGCCCAGGGACGCCCAGTCAACGATCATGGCGTTGTTCGCGCCGGTGGTGATGATGCCCAGCAGAGTGGCCAGGTCATCGCCGGGAGCAAACGCGCTCGCGAACTTGATGTTCAGCACGACGTCGCCCATTTCGAATTCGTAGTTCTGCAGAACTAGACCGATCAGCTCAACCAGCTCATACCTGCCGTAGCCGGGGCCGGCCTTGCTGAACACTTCTTCCAGATCGCTCTGGCCGATCTGCTCAAGCAGCGCCTGGATCAGGCCGTCGGTATCGCCTTCGGAGCCGGGCTCATACACGGTACCGGTCACCTGTTCGGGGGTGATCCAGATGATTTCAGCCGGGCCGGGAGGGCTCGGAATAGCATCCTCGGCGGGAGCTTC
>CACXEB010000347.1 GCA_902766515.1 uncultured Eubacteriales bacterium | reverse complement strand
CGAAGGAATCCATCTGACGAAAGAACAGGTCAGCGCCATGCTGGACGATCCTTCCGGTTATCCGGATCATTTCATGTACGCGGATACACTCGGCATTCTCGGCACGCGGCTCGGTTCCCCCATGGATCATTTGAACCTTGATCGGATCGGCTGGGAATACGACGGAGGCGAATCAAGGCTTAAGGACGGCCATCTCGTCACCGAGGCCAACTACCGAAAGAAAACGAAAGAGTACTTCTTCGCGCATCTGCTGATCTTCAGCTTCAGAGACGCCGCCAGTGCCTTCGCCTCCGTCATGGAGGACGGCGAAGGTACGCACCGGAACGTCCTGGGCTATGACCTGTACAGCTACACCAACGGCGGCCGCCCCGGCTGCGTCTGGTATGACGGCAACTCCATCTATCTTCTCACTGCCCCGGACGCCGCCGACGCAGAGCAGATGGCCGAAGAACTGATCCGCCAGCTGTGACCGTCCGGCCGGCCGTTGGCGGGAGAATGGCGCAACCAAAACACCCTCATCCGGGCCGAAAAAAATCAAGAAGAAAAAGCAGCCGGGCCATGGAAAGCGAAGCTGCTTTTTTTCAGTGTTCTTTTTTTACAGCCCCTTTTGCACGGGCTGATCAATGATCATTCATCTTCCACGCTTCCGACCTGCTCCAGCGTCATCCGCTCACCCCGGAGGCCTTCGATGGTGACGTGATGCAGGACCAGCTTGTCCACGTACTGCGCGATCACGCCCTCCCCTGCGCAGAGGGGGACCCCGGCCGCCATCGCGGGCGTCATGGGCTGGGGATCGTCCGCGAAGGCGAAGCGGCAGTCGCTCAGGCGGATCTCCTGCACGGGGCGCTCCGGCAGGCCGAGGATATAGGCTGCGCAGCCGGCGCAGACCGTTGCGGTAACGCGCTCGTAGGTGATGCTGCCCACGGTCGGGGTCGTATCGTCCACCGGCTTCGGGTCACGGCTCTGCACCGTGGCGGTGCGGCCGTCCGGATCGCAGAAATACATCGCGTTGACCACCAGCGGCGTCTTGACGCGCTCCATGCGCACGTCCTCGAAGCGGATGCGGTCGATCACGCCGTACCGCCCGCGCCCCCGCCGGGTTTTGATGCGCAGGCCGCGGTCGTTGCCGACCATCCGGCAGTGATGGACGCGCACGTCCCGCACGCCGCCCGCCATCTCGCTGCCGACGGTCACGCCGCCGTGGCCGTCCAGCATGAGACACCACGCGATCTCAATGTCCTCGCAGGGGGTGTGGTAGGTCTCGCCCATGTAGATTTTGCCCGCCTTGAGGGCGATGCAGTCGTCCCCGACGGAGAAGACGGTGCCCATCAGGCGGATGTGCCGGCAGCTTTCCGGATCAAAGCCGTCCGTGTTCGGGCTGTCCGCGGGCGCCTCCACCCGGACGTTCAGGAAGCTCAGGTCCTCCGAGAAGGTCGGGTGCAGGTTCCATGCCGGGCTGTTGCGAAAGGTCAGGCCCTGGACGGTCACATGCCTGCAGTCCCGCAGGTAGAACAGCCGCGGCCGGTAGGGCCCGACGGCCCTCTTGGCCTGTTTCCACCAGTTGTCGCGGCTGGCGCAGCCGTCCACGATCCCCTGGCCGATGATGCGGACATCCTCGACGCCGATGCCGGTGATCGCGGCGGCGTACATGTCCAGCGGATTGCCTTCCCAGCTGCCCAGCAGCACTTCGCCCTGCTCGTCCGTCGTGCGCGTCATGCCGGGCAGGACGGGGAAGCGCTGGGGATCCGTAATCAGCCTGAGTTCCGCGCCGGCCGCCAGTTCCAGCGTGATATGGCTTTTCAGAAACAGCGGTCCGGTCCAGTACTGCCCCGCCGGGATCAGCACCCGCCCGCCGTCCGGGCAGCAGAGGATGGCTCCCTGCAGGGCCGCGGTATCGTCGGCCGCCCCGTCGCCCACCGCTCCGAAGCGGCGGACATTGAAGGTGCATACCTCCGGCCGGGTGCGGAAGGCAAGGACCTCCTCCGGTTCATCCGGCCGGGTGCGGACCAGCGTATATTCCGTGTCCGGCCAGAGCCCGAACAGGGTGACCACCGCGCGGTCGGCCGCATCCACCGGCGCGCCGTTCAGGGTCAGCGCGTAAGGCTTCGGCGCGTAGTAATCCGCCCCGCCGTCCACCAGGACCGTGCAGCTGCGGGAGGAGACATCGATCTGCTTCATCGTATCACAGCTCCTTATGGTTCAATGGTCCCGCTGACCACGCCGTCGTAATCGCGGGTCATCGGGTCATGGGACATGCGCGTCTGGACGGTGACGCCGCCGTCGCCGAAGGCGGCCAGCAGGTCAAACCCGCAGGGCGCGTCGCCGATAGCGAAGCAGCGCAGCCTGAGCGCGCCATCCGCCGTCCAGCCGGCGCTGACCAGCGCGGGCACGTCCGGCCAGCCCGGGAAGGCCGCCTGCGTCACGACGCCGGGGCAGACCGGCAGGACGCAGGATCCCCTGCGGTTTTCATAGCACAGCCTGCCGTCCCGCAGGCTGAGGCGTTTCAGCCCCAGCGGGTTGTCCGCCGGGAACACGTACGGCCCCGCTTCCGTGAGCGCCCTGCCGGACCGATCGTCCAGCGGCCGCATTGCGGGGGTGTAGACCCGCGGCGTTTCGGGCGCGCCCGCGTCCAGGCAGGGATACACCTCCTCAAAAAACGCGTTGTAGATCCGCTGCACCCCGAACGGGTCGAGCCGCGTATCGGCGATGGTGGACAGGACTGCCCGCTTGTCCGGACAGAGGATCGCCAGCTGGCCGCCCATCCCGTACATGGCCCATCCGGCGCGGGTGCGCCAGCACTGCCAGCCGTAGCCGTAGCGCTCCTCCTCGTTCGTCTGCAGCGGGGTGTCGATGTGCTTTTCCCCCATCTCCGCCGCGAACCAGGCCGGGACGATGCCCTCGCCGCCGTCCAGCAGGCACTGCGCCACGCGGTGCATATCCCTGAGGGACATGCACAGCCCCGTGCCGCCCTGCTCGCAGCCGGAGGGATCCCTGAGCCAGTACTTCGGGTCGTTCGCGCCGAGCGGGCCGAACAGGCGCCGGTTCAGGAAATCCAGCACGCCCATACCGCTGCGCCGCCGCACCAGCTCCGCCAGCGCCTGCGAGCAGCCCGTGTCATAATAGAAGACCGTGCCGGGCGCGTGCGTCGGTTGTGAGATGAAAAACATCTTCGCCCAGTTTTCGTCCACGCCCTCGCGGTAGGCGGTCCAGCGGTAGCAGGTCGCCATCCGGAGCATATCGCGGATCGTGAGCGCGGTCAGGCGCTCATCCGGCCGGGGCGGCAGCCAGTCCTCAAAGTACCTGCAGATCGGATCGTCCAGCGCCAGCAGCCCGTCGTCGGCCAGCATGCCGACGGCGATGCCGGTCAGGGTCTTGCTGACGGAATACATCCGGTGCGGCTGCCCCTCCCGGAAGGGCGGATAGTACGCCTGCGCGGCCAGCCGGCCGTCCACCGACAGCAGGAAGCCGTGCATGTTCACATCCTCCCGGCGGAACCGCGCGATCATGCGCTCCACCGCCGCGGCCAGCCGGTCCTTTTGCGCGCTTTCCAGCATGGCCTTATCTCCCTTCACGCAGCACATGGTCTTCGAGGGCAATCATGTCTTCCGGCCGCTCGGCTTCCCCGAGGGCGACGGTCCCTTCCGCGCTGCCGGGACGGTACAGGCCCTCCACGAAGAGCCGGGCCATCATGGTCGCCCCGTCCTCCTGCAGGTGGCTGTTGTCCTCCAGGCCGTCCGGATAATGCGCGTGTCCCGCCGGCACATGGCAGTAGACGCGCCGGGTGCCTTCCGGCCCCAGGCGGGCCAGGAGCGCCATGGTAGCCTTTTCGAGATCCACGAGGCGAACGCCCCGCGCCTCGGCCAGGCAGCGGATCGCGTCCGGATACGGGCCGTGAGTCGGCACCGGCCGTCCCTGCGCATCAAAACGCCGCCGCGCGGCGGGCGTCACCAGCACCGGCTCCGCGCCCTGGCGGCGCGCCGCGTCGATGTACATGCCCAGGTAGAGCGGGAAGGTCATCCGCGGGTCCGTCCGGCGCTCCGGATCCGGCTTCTCGTCGTTATGGCTGAAGCAGACGATCAGCTTGTCCCCCCGCCGCAGGCACAGCTCGATGAAGTTCAGGCGCAGTTCCGCCACGAAGCTCTTGCTGGAACGGCCGTTGACCGCGCAGTTCTGGACGAAGACCTCCTCCGGCAGCAGCGGCTGCAGCATCTGCCCCCAGCCGGCCATCGGGGAACGGTCCGCCGGATAATCGGCCATCGTGGAGTCCCCGCAGAGGAACCAGGTCGGCACCCGGCGGTCAGGCCGCCAGCAGTCATAGCCGCCGATCACCTCCGGCAGGGTCACCCGCCGCGCTTCCTCCGCGGTCATGCGCTTCTGGGCCGGGTGCCGGGTGGACTGGTCCGCCCGGGCGCCGGTCGTACCGTATTCCGCGTACCGCTCGGTCACCACCTTGATGTCGTCCCAGTCGCTGAAGCCCTGCGGCGCCACGTGCTCATCCATCTCGCAGTCAAGGAAGACGGTCCGGGAGAACCTGCGCCACGGCCGTCCCAGGTAGGCCTGGCCTTCCGCGCATTCCCCCGTCAATTTGCAGCGGTGGAAGACGTAGCCGTAGGGCTGGATCTCCGGGGTGTTGGCCGCCGTATACAGGCCGCCCCGGGCATTCATGAACAGGGTGCAGCGCTCAAACCAGCAGCGGTAGGGGCCGAAGATAAAGTCCACGTCGCCCTGAATAAAGCAATCCTCAAAATACTGGCGGCTGTGGGTGAGGGTGCTGTCCCCAATGGATTCCACACATTCCGCGCAGGCCTGCCGGGGGGCGATGAAGTCCACCACTTTTTTCATCAGCGGGCCGCAGAACAGGGTATCCTGATGCGCAATCATGCGCACATTCCGCCACACGCCCCGGTCGCCGGCGGCGTAAACAGCCACAGCCTGGCCCACGTCCCTGCCGTCGCCCGCGTCGTTGCGGATGGTCAGGTTTTCCACCTCCACGTTATTGCCCGTCACCATGAAGGTGGCGGACAGGAAGGTGCCCCGTTCCGTGCCGTCAGGGTTCAGATCCTTGGCGCAGCCCTTGGCAGTGATCACCGTG
>CACXEB010000346.1 GCA_902766515.1 uncultured Eubacteriales bacterium | reverse complement strand
GCATCACCCTGGAGCGGGCGCCGGAGGCGGACGCATGAACGAAAAACGACTGGAGCGGCTGAACCTGCTGCGCGCGCACGATGAGCCCCTGTGGGACGCGGGCGCGGTCTTTGCCGGCATGGACGAGGCGGGGCGCGGTCCCCTGGCCGGCAGCGTGGTGGCCGCCTGCGTCATCATGCCCCGGGAGCCGGTCATCCCCTGGGTGGATGACAGCAAAAAGCTCAGCGAGAAGCGCCGGGAGGAGGTCTACGGACAGATCCTGTCTGCCGCCCTCTTTGTCGGCGTCGGCGAGGCCGGCCCGGAGGAGATTGACGGGATCAACATCCTGAACGCGACCAAAGAGGCCATGCGCCGCGCGGCCCGGGGCGCAAACGCCGCCATCTACCTGATCGACGCGCTGAGCGGCCTCGGGCTGGGCGGGGAGGAGCGCGGTATCATCCACGGCGACGCGCTCAGCTACAGCATCGCCGCGGCCAGCATCGTCGCCAAGGTCACCCGTGACCGGCAGATGATCGAGGCGGACCGGCTGTATCCCGGTTACGGTTTCGCCAAACACAAAGGCTACGGCACCCGGGAGCATATCGAAGCCCTGCGGACGCTCGGCCCCTGCCCGCTGCACCGCCGGAGCTTCATCGCCAAATTCGTATGAACACGCGGGGCGTCTGGGCGGAGCTGCGGGCGGCGGCCTGGCTGCGCCGGCACGGCTGCCGCGTCCGCCATATCCGCTGGCGGGGCGGCGGCGGGGAGATCGACCTCGTCGCCGAGGAGAACGGCCAGACCGTTTTCATCGAGGTCAAAAGCGCGCCCCGCATGGGTGAAGGCGCCCGGCGCGTCGACCGGGCGAAGCGGGAGCGGCTCCGCGGGGCCGCCCGGGCCTATATGCGGAAGACCGGCGCCGAGGACGTCCGCTTTGATATCCTGGAGGAGAGCGACGCCGGCTTCCGGCTGATCCGCAACGCATTCTGACGGATGGGAGAGAAAGGCATGAACATCAACTTACTCAGGCGTTTTTCGCCGAAGCAGCGCCGCTGGATCCTGGCCGGCGCTGCCGCCGCGCTGGCGCTGCTGGCGGTCCTGCTGCTGTGGCCGCGCGGCAGGGCGCCCGAGGCGATCACGGGCGAAAACCTCCTGTCCGACGGCGATTTTGAGGCATACGCGCAGTCCGGCGGCGGCGCGTGGTATACCGACGCCTACGTGCGGCGCGACGGCATCACCACCTATGACATCGTCACGGAGGATGACGGGGAGATCTCCGCCCACATCCGCAACATGGCGGCCAACGACGCCCGCTTCGCGCAGGCGGTCAGCGTCCGCCCGGACAGCCTGTACTGCCTGGAGGGCGACATCCGGGCCAGCGCCACCGGCGGGCTCGGCGCCAACCTGTCCGTGGAAGGTCCCTACGTCTTCTCCGAATCAGTGTACGACCAGGCGAACTGGACCCATATCCGCCTGTACGGCCGCACGGCGGCGGACCAGGATACGGTCACGGTGTTCGTGCGCCTGGGCGGCTATTCCGGCGAATCGGTCGGCGAGGCCTGGTTCCGCCACATCCGGCTCACGGAGGTCAGCGAGGTGCCGGAGGGCTATTGGACCTACGACTGGTATACCAAATCGTATGAACCTCCCGTTTCTTCCGACGTGAAATCCGCGAAGGGACAGGAGCCTTTCTTCCACCAGGCGCTGATGATCCTGGCCCTGGCCGTTTACGCCGCGCTGGCCTGGTGGACGGTCCGCCGCGCGGACCGGAAGCATCCGCTCGAAACGGGCGGGCTGTGCATCTTCGCGCTCTTTGCCGCCGCCCTGGCGGTGCGCATCGTCATGGCGCTGCTGATCCACGGCTATGACGTCGACGTCAACGATTTCTGCATCTGGGCTTCCGCCGTGGCTGATTCGGGCATGGCGAAGTTCTACGCTACCGGCTTCTGTGATTATCCGCCGGGGTATATCCTGCTGCTGTGGTTCGTCGGCCTGCTTGGAAAGCTGTTCGACATCGGCGTCACGGAATTCATGATCAAGATCCCGCCGATCCTGGCCGACCTGCTGACGGCGGGCGTCATCCTGCGCGCCATGCTGCCCCGCAGGAAGGACCGCGACGCCTGCACGCCGTACGTGCTGGGCGTCCTTGCCCTGCTGCTGTTCAATCCCCTGATCCTGCTCAACGGCGCGGGCTGGGGCCAGTCCGACAGCGTGATGATGTTCTTTCTCGTCCTGACGGTCGTTTTCGGCATGCGCAGAAACTGGATATTCGCGCTGCCGGCCTATGTGGTTGCCGTGCTCATGAAGCCGCAGGCGCTGATGTTCGGCCCGATGGGGCTGGCCGCGCTCTTTGTGCAGTACCGGGAGATCCGGGATGACCTGAATGGCCACCTGGAGATGCTGATCAGCTTCCTGGCCGGCCTGGGCACCATGCTGCTGGCCGCCCTGATCATCGTCCTGCCCTTCTCCGTCGAGCAGGGGTCCGGATGGCTGTTCAGGCTGTACGGCACCACCATGTCCCACTATGACAGCGCGACTGTCAACGCCTGCAACGCCTATTTCCTGGCGGGCGGCAACTGGGCCGGGATCAGCGCCGAGGCGCCGCGCCTGTTCGGCCTGCTGGTCTTCGCGGTCCTCGGGCTGCCGGCAGGGTGGCTCTGCATGCGGTCGTCACGCACTGCCCCCTGGCCGCTCATCCCCCTGGTCACGCTGTGCACCGCCGTCCTGCTGGCGCTGGTCGGCCTCGTAGTGCCCATGACCTGGGTGTTCTGGTCCGTCCTGCTCATGGCGATCGTGATCGCCCTGTCGCTGGCCCTCTTCATCCAGCGCGGCCAGCTG
>CACXEB010000345.1 GCA_902766515.1 uncultured Eubacteriales bacterium | reverse complement strand
TGGTCGATTTCCTTCTTGGCCTTTTCAACGCATTCCTCGATACGGGCGGGATGGATGCGGCCGTCCATGATCAGCTTTTCGATGGCCAGGCGGGCGGTCTCGCGGCGCACGGGATCAAACGCGGACACGATCACGGCTTCCGGCGTGTCGTCGATGATCAGATCGACACCGGTCGCGGTCTCAAGCGTGCGAATGTTGCGGCCCTCGCGGCCAATGATGCGGCCCTTCATGTCGTCGTTGGGCAGGTTGATGACGGATACCGTCGTTTCCGCCACGTGGTCGGACGCGCAGCGCTGGATCGCCAGCGCGATGATGTTGCGGGCCTTCTTTTCGCCCTCTTCCTTGGCCTTGGTCTCGATGTCCCGGACGAGGACGGCGGCGTCGTGATAGGCGTCCTTCTGGACGCGGTCGATCACGCTCTGGCGCGCTTCGTCCTGGGTCATGGCCGCTACGCGCTCCAGCTCGGTGACCTGCTTCTGCTTGAGTTCCTCGGCTTCATGTTCCAGCGTGGCGATGTTTTCCTGCTTTTTGACGAGCGCCTTTTCGCGCTGGTCCAGGGCGTCCAGCTTCTTGTCCAGCTGTTCTTCCTTCTTGTCCAGCTGCTCCTCGCGCTGCTGGGCACGGCGTTCGGAACGCTGAATGTCCGCGCGGCGCGCGTTGATTTCCTTGTCGAGTTCCGTTTTCTGCTGCAGGATCTCTTCCTTGATCTCAAGCTTGGACTTGCGCTTCAGATCCTCCGCTTCCCGCTGCGCGTCTTCCACGGATTTCTTCCGGAAGTCCTCCATCCGGCCGATTTCGGCTTCCGTGGTCTTTTTCTGGTGCATGAAGCCGATGAAGCCGCCGAGCGCCAGCGCCGCGACGATCAGGATGATAGCAACTACAATGCTCAATGAGGCGACACCTCCCTTTCTTTGGATTTTTCAAATTCCGCATACGCAAATAACGTACGACGGGCGTACGGCGCGTTTATCCAATATCGGTGCTGCCGCGGCTGTACCGCGGCTCACGTAAACTCACACTCACACAGCGACCGCCCGGCTGCCGCCGGACCGCATGGATCCAACCGCCGCGGGGCGTATATCACATAAACATTACCAAAGAATGGAAGCATACGCAGTTCACAGGGTGTATCAGATAAACGGCAGTCCAGGCGTCTGTCGCCGGAACCCGCCGAACATTGCTATTTTATCTTTTTTTTACCATAATGTCAAGAAAATTTCCGGCCGCTTTGACTGATTCTGAAAGAGCTGATCCTGAAAGATTTTGTCACTGTTCATCCTGTGAACAGTGACAAGATTTTTACCGGAACAGGTCAGGGACAGTCGTTTGGTCCGTCCGGTCAGACCACCCGGATATCGATGTCCGGCAGCAGCGCTTTCAGGCGCTCGCTCATCGGCGGCAGGCCGTCGGCGGGGGAGGGACCGATAATCAGCGCCGCCGCGTGGATATCCCGGGCGTAACGGCAGATCGTCTTTTCGATTTCCGTGGAGGAGATGATCTCCATCCCGGCGTCGGCTTCGCGCGCGTCGGCGTAGAGCTGGTTCAGGGCGGCGGATACATCGGTATTGCCCATCATGGTCCGCTCGCTGGTGCGCACATGAAGGACCTGAAGGCGCGCGTCAAGGGTATCCGCAAGGGCGCGGCCGGCGTGGATCAGTCGGCTGCACTGCAGCTGCCCGGTCACGCACACAAGCACAGGAAACTGCTGCATTACCGGTCCTCCTTTCCCGCATCACCGCGCGACAGCACTTCGTAGCCGGCGACAAACTTGTCATAGCTGCGGACGCGCAGCCGGTCGCCGGTGCGCCAGTCCGGCAGCGGACGCAGCGCGTCCAGGTACAGCAGGCGGTCGTCCTCCGGTTCCATCTTTTCCCCGACGTTCATATAAAACGCGTAGTACATGACGTCGTTGCGCTCAACGGGCGTCTGTTCCGTCCGCAGGTAGACCCCCTCCGTACATTTGTCCGCGTGGTGCAGGGCGTTTTCGATATGCCCGGCATAGGCTCGGCGTGGCGCGATGTAGTTCTGGAAGATAAACACGATCCAGCTGCCCGTCAGGATGCTCAGCAGGATGGTCAGCCATTTGATCCGGACCACAAAGGACCAGACGACGCCGCCCAGCAGGATGGCCGCCGGGAGGAGCATCAGGAACATGAGCCGGCTGATCGCTTTCTGTTCCTTTTCCAAATCGCTCTGTTCGTACATTTTGACGCCTCCAGTGTTCTTTGTCCACTTGATTATACAACAAAATGCGTGCAAAAACAAGGCAGCACGTTGACAGTTGGTGACGGATCATCCGTCCCGGAATTTGTCATACAAATTTAATAAACTGGCTGCCCGTTTTCATTGAAAAGGGAGTCAAAATCCGCTATAATTGTTCCGGAAAATGGTTGGATTGTGCCTGCCCCAATGGGTTTTGCAATATGCGGAGGTGTATGTCATGAAGAAGGCGGTTTCTCTGTGTCTGGCGGTTCTGATTCTGCTGGGGACAGCCGGCGCTGAACTGTTGACGGGATTGGTGGTGATCCTGCCGGCGGACGAGCTGACCCTGGCCTCCTTCGGGAGCCCGGAAGCGCTGGAACTGCGTTTCACAGGGATTCGGACGGCCCTTCCTGCGGCAGCAGGGAGTGGTCAAAGCCCCTCGGCTGAAAAGCCCCGGCTGGGTGTTACGATATTAACGATACCGGCTGATGAAGCACATTCCCTGCCGCAGGGGGCGTCCGTCTCCCAGGTGGCGGATGGGTCCTACGCCGAAAGGCTTGGGCTGCAAATCGGTGATATTATTACGGATATCAATGGGACTGTGATGACCACGAGTACCGAAGTGGCGGCTTTCATCGACACCTGGGACGGGGTTCAGCCCCTTTGTGTCACTGTATACCGGGCGGCGGGCATGCGGGAAGCGATCCTGGGAATAACAGATGACGCGATTGATTTGTCAGGTGTTTCTTCTGCCGGGGAGTATCTTGCCCTGTCACTGCCGGAGGTCACTGAGCCGGTTGACGGCATGGCGGAACTGACGTTCAGCTTCCGGATCACGAATTACGATCTTTTTGACCATTTCCTGCCGGACGAGGTGAGCGCGGCGCTGGTATATGACAGCGCCTATACTTATGACGCGGTGTGCGCGTTCGAAAAGGAAAAGCTGGGTGTCCTGTATGAGACTGCGGGCACCTTTGTGTTTACGGTGCCCGGCGCGGTAGCGGCGGATGATGCCGGCCGGCTGGTGATGACGGTCAACGTCGGCGGCTATGCGACACCGATCTATGTGGACCAGTCGAAGGAAGCGGCCGCGCTGGGCTTTGAGGCGGCGCCTTCCGATGTGAAAGCGGGGCTGGCGGTGACCCGGATCAGCCAGCGACTGACCGGCGTATGGCAGGACCGGGGCGAGGAAGGCATCACCTGCCTGGTCATCGGGCTGGAGCTGTTCAACAACACGGCTGAGACGGTCAGCCTGGGGGAAGCGCTCCGGGGAAAGCTGACCTACCGCGGCCGCTTCGTTTACCAGGCGGAGGTCTGTGCGGAGCAGCCGGACATTGCGCCGCTGGAGACACGGACGGCGTATGTTGTGTTCCGGCTGCCGGCCATCGTGGCCGCCGATCCTGACGCGGGGGCAAGCGTGCTGGAAGTGTGGGTCGATGGCCAGCTGCAGGACATTGCTTTTGAGTTGCCCCAGGGAGGTCCCCGCGCGTACCGGAAATTTTCCAGCCCGATGACCTGGTCTCAGGCAGAAGCCGCCTGTGAAGCCGCCGGCGGGCATCTGATCACGGTCAGCAGCGAGGAAGAGAATGATGTGATCAGTGCGCTGGCGGCCGGGACCACCAATTTCTGGCTGGGCGGTTACCGGGAAAACGATGTCTGGCAATGGGTGACCGGGGAAACTTTTGACTATACGAATTTTGCCAGCGACAACGACCGGCGCAGCGGCAGATACCTCTTCACCTATACCGGCAAGGCCTGGAGCACGACGTTCAACGGCCGCAACAGCTACATCTGCGAGTGGGACAATGAGGCGGACTGTCCCTATCCGGATTATCTGACCGTCCAGTCAGGTGCTTCTTGCACGCCGGGCCCCTTCCGGTACGCTGACCTCAGGTCGGATACCGGTTTCCAGTGCGCGCTGGCGGATGCGGCGATGATGGATCAGGATGCGGAAGGCGCGGCGGACCTGGTGCTCCGGCTGGATGTCATCAACCGGTCGGCGGAGACGTCGGCACTGACGGACGCGGTGAAGGCCACGCTGGGCTTCCGGGGCCGGTACAGCTTTGAGCCGGACATCACCCTGTCTCGGGACACGCTGGAGCCGCTGGCGACGGCGACTGTGACCCTGACCTTCCACCTGCCGCCGGTCGTGGCCCGCGGCGGGGATGACGACGTGACCCTGTCGGTCACCCTCCTGGGCGAGCCGGCGGAACTTCCTTTTGTGATCAGCCAGGCGCGGCCGGCGGACTGACGCCTGTATCTTACGGAACCATACCCACAATTAATTGAAGGAGGATGCTCATCATGAAGAGAATCCTGGCGCTCTGTCTCCTGCTGTCCTGCCTGACGGTCCTGGCCGCGGCGGAGGGGCTGGCGGGACTCGACCTGGTGCCGACGGTGGATCCGGCGCTGCCGGCGGACGAACTGCTGCTGGCGTCCTTTGGAAGCGACCTGGCGCTGGAGCTGAAGTTTACGGACGAAACCCTCTCCGACGAGCTGGACGGCCGGAAGGAGCAGGGTTATCTCTTCCTGCGGCTGGATTTCACGGTCGCCAATTACGATTTCGATGACGCCGACCTGTATAAACAGATCAGCGCGGCGCTGGTCTATGACGGCGCCTACCGGTACGAGGGCGGGAAGGCGTTTGAGCGGAGTCCGCTGGGCATGCTGGAGGAATCTGGCGGTTCGTTCACCTTCCGGGTGCCCGGCGCGGTGATGGCGGACCGGTCGGACCGGCTGAAGCTGGAATTGCAGCTTGGTGACGCCGGCGGCAGCATCTATATCAATGTAGGGGAACGGGCGGCGTCCTACGGCTACCGGGAAATGCCCGCGTCCGGCAGTACCGGATTTGTCTTCAATGAAACGTTTGCCACCATCCAGTCCGCCTACGGGGACGAAAGCGACGAGGCCTTCCGGTACGTGGTTGTCAGCGCGGACCTGATCAATAATACGGATACAGAACGGCCCGTCAATGGCCTGATCGAGGCGGCGCTCAGCTACCAGCGTGCCTACGTCTACCCGGCCAGCGTGGTTTCCGCCCGGGAGACGATCGCGCCGCTGGAGGCCCAGCGCGTGGACCTGGTGTTCAAGGTCCCCTACCTGGTCGCCAAAGCGGAGGACGGGGCGGTATCCCTGACGGTGACCCTGGACGGCCAGCCGCAGGAGCGGGCTTTCTCCATGGCGGACGCGGCGCCGAAGGGCCATGCCTACCGGGTGTTCAATGATCCCATGGACTGGGACAAGGCCAAAGCCGCGTGCGAAAGCTACGGCGGCCACCTGGTGACTATTACGACCCCGGCGGAGGATGAGTTCTGCAAGAACCTGATCCCCGACAATAAAGGCTATTACCTGGGCGGCTATGCCGACAAGGACCGGGAATGGCACTGGGTGACCGAGGAAAGATTCTCATATTATGGTTGGGGCGGCGATCAGCCCAACAACAACGGCGGAAAGCAGAACTATCTGGAATACGCCAAGGATCAGAAAAAAATGTGGGGCGATGCGGAAAACGACCATACCCGCTTCGGACAATCCGGATTCATCTGCGAGTGGGACGACAGCCGCCTCTGTCCGTTCGGGGATTACAGCCTTCGGGAAACGGACGAAGCGAATCTGCAGGACGCGCCGTATTTTGCGTACGCGGCGGTGGCGGATGAAACCGGTTTCCTGACCGGCGTCCGGCACGCGGTGCGGTATGCCAGCAAGGCTGCGGACGCGAAGGATACCTACACGATGCTGGATATCTTCCTGAATGTCATCAACCCCTGCACGGAACCGGCCATGCTCGGAGCGGCCGAAGCGGAGCTGAGCTTCCGCGGCCGGTACAGCTTTGTACCGGAGATCACCGGCACGGGCGTCGTCCTGGCCCCGTTGCAGGTCGCAAAACTGAAGCTGAGCTTCTACATCCCCAAAATGGTGGCGGACGGCAAGGAAGACGAGGTTGTCCTGAGCCTGAAGCTGAACGGCGAGTTGACGGAGACGGGCTTCAAAGTGGGTGATATCGTGGCTCCGTCGTCTTACGGCCATTGCTACAGTATTCGTTACTGGTTCAAGGGCAGCACCACGGATTGGAAAACAACCAATAATTATATTAAAGACAACTATGGAAAGGGTTATCTGGCGACGATTACCAACCCGGAGGAAGCGGCTTTCCTGAAAAGCAAAAGCGCGTATTATGTGACCCGCAGATGGCTGGGCGCCACGTACAGCAACGGCGCCTGGAAGTGGGTGACCGGCGAACCATGGGGTGACTTTGCCGACTGGGGACACGAGGACCCGAATAAAGAAAAAGATTATCCCTACCTGGGCACCTATTCCGACGGTACCTGGGGCAACTTCAAAAATGACAAGCAGGAGATCATTGGCTTCATCGTGGAATGGGACGACATCAGCCAGGTGCCGTCGGACATTGATCCCTTTGTGTTTGAGTTCTGATCCGTGCGGTTGCCGGCAGTTGGCCGGATGTTTCTGAAATAATAAGTAAGAAGGAGAAACGATATGCTGAAAAAAACATTTGCCATCCTGATCTGCCTTGCCTGCCTGACGGCCTGCGCCGCGGCGGAGGGGCTGCCGGGACTGGAACCGCTGCCTGATCTGGTGCCGTCGATCCTGCCGGCGGACGAGCTGACCCTGGCGGCCTTTGGAAGCGACATGACGCTGGAATTGCATTTTACGGGCGAAAGGCTCGAAGCTTCCGCCGACACGGAGGGCTATGCCCGTCTGGTTCTGGATTTCAACATCGCCAATTTCGATCTCGTAGACTACGACCTGAATGAAAACGTCAGCGCACAGCTGACCTATGACGGCACGTATGTCTACGAGGCGGCCTGCGCGTTCGAACAGCCGGTGATCGGCATGCTGATCGAGACGCCGGGCAGCCTGACCTTTGAGCTGCCGGGCGCGGTGGCGGCGGACGGTGGGGACCGGCTGGTGCTGACGCTGACCCTGGCGGATACGGTCGGCAGCGTTTACGTGGACGTGTCCGGGCAGGCGGCTGCGCTGGGCTTTGCCGCTGTGGCGGCGGACGCGGCACAGGGCCTGTCCATCCGAATGATGTCTGAGCGCATCTATGCCGAATGGGATGGCCAGCGGCAGGACGGCCTGCGCTATCTGACGGTTGAGCTGGAACTGTTCAACAACAGCGATGCGACGTACACGGTGGCGGACGCGCTGAGCGCGTCGATCAGCTACCAGCTGCTGTATACCTATCCGGCGCGGATCAGGACGGCGCGCCCGACGCTGGCTCCGATGGAGACGCAGACGGCGGTCCTGCTGTTTGAGCTGCCCTACATGGTGGTGAAGGATGACGACGCCGCCTCCGTGCTGACGGTCCTGGTGGAAGGACAGCCGCAGGATATAGGCTTCCGGATGAGCCAGGCGGTCCCGCCGCTGCATGCGTACCGGTTCTTCCGGGAATGGAAAACCTGGCTGGATGCTGAAGCCGCGTGTGAGGCCATGGGCGGACACCTGGCGGTCATCACCAGCCAGGCGGAAAACGACCTGGTGGAATCCCTGTTTGAAAATGATTATGCCTGGTACGGCGGTTTCAAGGATGAGCAATATGTGTTCCATTGGGTGACGGGGGAACCCTTTGAGTATACCCACTGGCGGAGCGGCGAACCGAGCAGCAGCAGTGAGATGTACCTGGGCTCTTATTATAATAAGGAGTGGAACGATTACAGCGGGACGTCGTCCACGCTGACGGGTTATGTCTGCGAATGGGAGGACGC